>JACMQX010000327.1 GCA_014376765.1 Ramlibacter sp.
AGCACCATCACCCGCGCGGATGGTGCTGCTGGTGCAACACCTTGAGCCGCTCCCGCGCCACGTGCGTGTAGATCGTGGTCGTAGAAATGTCAGCATGTCCCAGCAGCATCTGCACCGCCCGCAGATCAGCGCCGTGATTGAGCAGATGGGTCGCAAACGCATGACGCAGCGTATGCGGCGACAGCGGCGCCGTGATGCACGCGCGCAAGGCGTGCTTCTTCACGATCATCCAGAACATCACGCGCGACATGCCGCTGCCCCGCGCCGTGACGAACAGGTCGTTCGTCTGCTGCTCACCCAGGATCGCAGGGCGCGCATCGGCCAGATAACGCCTGATCCACTCGCGTGCCACCTCGCCAAAGGGCACGAGCCGCTCCTTGCTGCCCTTGCCCATCACCCGCAGCACGCCCTCGCTCATGCTCACGTTGAAGGTCTTGAGGGTGACCAGCTCACTCACCCGCAAGCCGCTGGCGTACATCAGCTCAAGCATGGTGCGGTCGCGCAGGCCCAGCGGTACGGCCACATCGGGTGCGGCCAGCAGCAGTTCGTCCTGCGCTTCGTTCAGCGTCTTTGGCACTCGCAGCGTCTGTTTGGCTGTCTGCAGCTTGTGCCTGCGGTCGGCATGAACCAGCCGCTCGCGCAGGGCCCAGCGGAAGTAGCGCTTGAACACTGTCAGGCGCCGGTTGGCCGATGTCGCCTTGGTGGTGGCGTGGCGGGCCGAAAAATTGCCGTTGAGGTCGGGCCCGGTGGTGGCGTCCAGCGCCCGCCCCTGCCCTGCAAGCCAGGCGGCATACAGGCTCAGGTCACGCCGGTAAGCGGCCAGCGTGTTTTTGGACAAGCCCTCTTCGAGCCACAGCGCGTCGATGAATGCGTCAATGCTGTGCTGGCTGTCAGGGGTCATGTGTTGAAGATAACAAAAAAGCCGCCAGGCGGACCGGGCGGCTTGGAGGGTGGAGCTGGCACTGAGGCTCAGTCGAGCCTGAGCTTGGCGGTGTCAACCACCTTCTTGTACACGTCCAGTTCGGCCTTGATTTCGGCGGCGAACTGCGCGGGCGTATTGCCCAGCACGATGGAGCCTGTGTCTTCAATCCGCTTGCGCACTGCCGGGTCTTCCAGCGCCTTGCGCACACCGGCATTGACCTTGTCGACAACGTCCTTGGGCAGGCCCTTGGGGCCGTAGATGCCGTAGAAGGCCATCCGGTTTACCGGCTCAAGCCCCACTTCCTTGAAGGTGGGCGTGTTCGGCAACGCGGCAATGCGCTGGGGCGCCGCCACCACGATCGGCACCAGGCGCCCTTCCTTGATGAAGGGCAGCGCAGAGGGCATGTTGTCAAAAATCATCGGCACCTGCCCGGCCACCGTGTCGTTCAGCGCCGGGCCCGCTCCCCGGTAAGGGATGTGCGTGACGAAGGTGCCCGAGAGGTTTTTGTACAGCTCCATCTGCAGGTGGCCGATGCCGCCTGTGCCAGATGACGCGTACGAGTACTTGCCCGGCGACTTCTTGAGCTCGGCCACAAAGGCCTTGTAGTCCTTGGCCGGGAAGTTCGGGTGCACCGCAATGATGTTGGGCGTGGCCGCAATGTTGACGATGGGCGTGAAGTCCGTCAGCGAGTTGTACGGAATCTTGGGGTTGATGGCCGGGTTGGCCGCCACGGTAGAGACCGTGGCCACGCCCAGCGAGTAGCCGTCAGGGACGGCATTGGCCGTTTCATTGGCACCCACCACACCACCGCCGCCGGCCTTGTTCACCACGACCACGGTCTGGCCCAGAGCCTTGCCCAGCGGCTCGGCAATCACGCGGGCAATGATGTCGGTCGTGCCGCCGGGTGCGAAGGGCACCACCAGCTGGATGACTTTGTTGGGGTAGGCCTGGGCCTGCACATTGCCGGCGGCAAGAACAGCGAGTGTTGTGAGGCTGAGGGCAAACCAGTGGCGGCGTTGCATGTTGGAGATCTCCTTGGGGATAGCGTGTAGCAAGCATGTTAGAGCCAAGCCTCGCGATCGCGCCGTGGGTTTACACATAAGGGCTAACCCGGTGAAGGTTATCCTCGGAACGGTGAACTACGCGCAGCTGCTCTTCCCCGACTTCTCCCTCATTTTGTGCGGCTATCTGGTGTGCCGTTACACCGCGCTCAACCGCACCGTGTGGGAGCAGGTCGAGACGCTGGTTTACTACTTCCTCTTTCCGGTGCTGTTGTTCCAGTCGGTGCTCAGGAGCCCGCTGAACGTGCGTGAGGCGTCCAGCCTGATCGCGGCCGGCGTGCTCATGGCGCTGATCTCGATTGGCATGTCCTACTCACTGCCTTACCTGCCCTTCATAGGCCGGCGCATTGACAGGCGGCAGCACGCCGGCAGCGCGCAGGTCGCCTTCCGGTTCAACTCCTTCATTGCGCTGGCCATCGTCGAGCGGATGGCGGGGCCGCAGGGCCTGCTTCTGATCGCGGTGCTGATTGCTTTTTGCGTCCCGATCTTCAACACCGCCGCAGTCTGGCCGATGGCGCGCCACGCCAACCGCGCCTTTGTGCGAGAGCTGGTGCGCAACCCGCTGATCATTGCAACGGCCTCGGGTCTGGCGGCCAACCTGGCGGGGCTTCACATCCCGGTGTGGCTGGAGCCCACGCTCACGCGCATTGGCTCGGCGTCGCTCGCGCTGGGGCTGATGGCCGCCGGCGCCGGCTTGCAATTTGCAATGCTGGCCAGTGCCAAGACGCTGGCGGTCGGGCTGCTGTCGATCCGCCACTTCATGACGCCGCTGGTGGGCTTTGGCCTGTCGCGCCTGTTCGGGCTGGACCCGGTGCAGACGACGGTGCTGCTCGCCTTTTCGGCCTTGCCCACTGCCTCCAGCGCCTATGTGCTGGCCACGCGCATGGGCTACGACGGGGCGTATGTAGCGGCCCTGGTGACGCTGTCCACCCTGCTGGGGATGGCGAGCCTTCCGTTTGCGCTGGGGGTGTTGCGCTAGGGGTATGGTGCGAAGGTGGCGCCAGGGTGAGCGCCAGGGTGAGCGTCAGGCTCCGGCGCGAGCGTCTGGCTGCAACACGTCGACCCGCTCCGCAAAATTGAAAGGCAGGGCCCGGTTGGGTACCTGCAGGTGGACCATCACCATGGGCGGAAA
>JACMQX010000328.1 GCA_014376765.1 Ramlibacter sp.
CGCCTCGAGAAAGGCAGGCTCGCCCATCTGGCGGGCCGCGAGCTTCACGGCTTTGGCCATCAGGTCCGGGAAGGTCAGCGTGCGCAATGAAAAGCTCATGCGGTCGCTGCCCGCGCTGGCGCCGAACGACGCCCCCAGGTCGGCCCAGGCCTCGCTCAGCGCGTTCTCGTCCAGCGCCGCGTCTGCGCCCCGCGCCAGCACGCCCTTGGAGGTCATGGCAGCAGTGACGCTGGCCAGGCCCGACTTCCCGGCCGGGTCGCGCCGGCTGCCGGCGTCAAAGTCGATCTGCACATCGGCCATCGGGATGGCCGGGCTTTCGACCAGGTAAACCTGCGTACCGCTGGCCTGCTTCCAGGTCTGGATCGGGATGGCGGCGTGCGCCTTGGAGGCGATGAAGAGCGATGCGGCCAACAGAACGGCGACGCTCGTGCAAATGGAACCGGTAATGGAACTGGAAATAGAACTGGCGGGTTTGGAAGTTGTGCGCATGGCGTTCATGAAAGGGGTGTGATGTGTCATGACGCGTCAGTCCTGCCGCACGCCGGCTACAGGTGCGCGCGGTTTGCGGTTCTTGTCGATGGGTTGCGGGCGCAGGATGGCCACGGTGAGCTGGTCGTCACCAAAATACCGGGCGGCCACCGTTTTGACCTGTTCGGCCGTGACGCCGCGCAGCCGCTCGATCAGCCGCTCGCCGGAGTCCAGCGGCAAGCCTTGCACCCAGTAGCCGCCCAGCTCACGCGCCTGGTTCATGACCGAGTCCAGCTTGTAGACCTCCCCTGCCACCCACTGCGTCTTGACGCGGTTGAGTTCAGACTCGCTCACGCCCTCACGCGCGACCTTGGCGATCTGCTCGCGCAAGGCGGCTTCCACCTGCTCGGGCGTCTTGCCTTGGGCCGGCACGCCGTCAAGGATGAAAAGCTGCGGGCCGCGGCCGTACAGGCCGTTGGACGAGCCCGCGCTGTCGGCTACCCGGCCCTCGCCCTGGGTCAGCGCGCGGTCCAGGCGTGCGCCGCTGTAGCCATCCAGCACAGCCGACAGCACGGTCAGGGCCAGTGCATCGGCATTGGCCTGCGCATTGGCGGGGGTCTGGGTGGCCAGGCTGTCCAGACCCGGCACCTTGAAGGCCAGCGTGACATAGGCCTGCTCGGCCGGCGCCTTGAACTCGATGCGGCGGATGCCGGCCTGCGCCGGTTCTTCACGCGGCTTGCGCGCGGGCACAGCGCGCGCGGGGATCGGGCCGTAGTACTTCTCGGCCAGGCGCCTGACCTCCTGCGGGTCCACATCGCCCGCAACCACGACAGCGGCATTGGCCGGCACGTACCAGCGCTGGAAGAAGGCGCGCGCGTCGTCGGCCGTCATGGCATCAAGGTCGCTCATCCAGCCGACCACGGGCCGCCGGTAGGGCGATGCCTGGTAGACCGTGGCGTTGAGTGCCTCGTACAACTGCGAGCGCGGGTTATCGTCGGTGCGCATGCGCCGCTCTTCCTTGACGACTTCCAGCTCGCGCTTGAATTCATCGTCGTCCCACTGGTTGCGGGCAAAGCGGTCGGCCTCAAGCTTCATCACGTCTTCCAGCCGCCTGGCCGGGATCTGCTGGAAATAGCCGGTGCTGTCGCGGCTGGTAAAAGCGTTCTCTCGCCCGCCCAGTGCCGCCACCCGGCGTGAGAACTCGCCGGGCTTGAGGTCAGGCGTGCCCTTGAACAACATATGTTCCAGCACATGGGCAACGCCCGAGGTGCCGTCCACCTCGTCCATGGCGCCTACCCGCACCCAGAGCATGTTGATGGCCGTGGGGGCGCGGCGGTCGGGCTTGACGATGACGGTCATGCCGTTGGAGAGCATGAATTGCTCGGTTTTTTGGGCCGAAGGCGCCGGGAAGGTCGCGGGCGCCAGGGCGGCCGCAGGCTGCGACTGGGCTGAAGCGGCCGTAAACAGCGCCATGCCGCCCGCCAGCAGGGCGGAACGTAAGGCGAAACCAGGGGTAGGAGGCAATGCGCGGGGCAGATCAGAGGGGATTGCGGGCGGGTGAATTCGTGTCATGTGGCGTTTCATAGAATGATGAGATTCTAAAAACGGTCTCAATGTTCAGTTTCTTCAAGAAAAAAGTCCCTGTACCTCCACCGGCTACCGCCCCTGCACCGCCAGGGGCAATTCCGGGCTCTTTGGCGCCTGGCTCACTGATTGGCAGTGCGCTGGTCACGCCCATTGCCATCCCCCTGCCCCAGGCAACGCCATTCGAGCGCGAGCGCTGGGTCGACAAACTCAAGTCGGGCCTGCGCAAGACCGGCGCCAGCATCTCGGGCGTGTTCAGCGGCGCGCAGATTACCGAGGAGCTCTATGAAGATCTGGAAGCCGCGCTGCTGATGGCTGACACCGGCGTCAAGGCCACGCAGCATTTGCTGGACGTGGTCAAGGCGCGGGTCAAATCCAGCGGCGCCACGCACCCGGTGCAGGTCAAGAACATTCTGGTCGAGGCGCTGACCCTCCTTTTGGAACCCCTTGAAAAGCCGCTGGTCATTGGCGAGTACAAGCCCACCGTCATCATGGTGACGGGCGTGAACGGCGCAGGCAAAACCACCTCCATCGGCAAGCTCACGCGCCACCTGGCTGACTCCGGCGCCACAGTGCTGCTCGCTGCCGCGGACACGTTCCGCGCTGCGGCGCGCGAGCAGCTGAGCATCTGGGCCGATCGCAACACAGTCGAGATCGTGAGTCAGGAAGGCGGCGACCCGGCCGCTGTCGCTTTTGACGCGGTGAGCGCCGGCAAGGCGCGCGGCAAGGACGTGGTGCTGGTGGACACGGCCGGCCGCCTGCCCACGCAGCTTCATTTGATGGAAGAGCTGCGCAAGATCAAACGCGTGATCCAGAAGGCCGACCCGAACGGGGCGCCTCAGGAAGTGCTGCTGGTGATTGACGGCAACACCGGGCAAAACGCGCTGTCGCAGGTCAAGTCGTTTGACGACGCGCTGCAGCTCACCGGCCTCATCATCACCAAGCTGGACGGCACGGCCAAGGGCGGCGTGCTGGCCGCGATTGCGCAGGAACGGCCGGTGCCGGTGTACTTCATTGGCGTTGGCGAGCAGCTTGAAGACCTGGAGACTTTCAATGCCCGCGAGTTCGCGCAGGCGCTGCTGAGCTGAGCCTGAGCGCTAAAAGAATGCCTTGCAGTCGTTCGACTGATTTTCCACCCCACCGTCAAATTCAGCATGACCACTTCCCGCGCAACATCACCCCACCCCAACCGCCGGCAGGTGTTGGCGCTCGCCACGGCCGCAACGGGCATAACCGCAATGCCAGGCGCCTGGGGACAAACCGGCCCTGTGTGGGCCGCCACGCTGGCCAAAGCGCGCGGCCAGCGGGTGTTCATGAATGCATGGGGCGGCAGTGAACGCACCAATGCCTACCTGCAGTGGGCCGGCGCTGAAGTCGAGAAGCGCTTTGGCGTGGCCGTAGAGCACGTCAAGCTCACCGACACGGCCGAGGCCGTCAAGCGGGTGCGCGGCGAGAAGGCTGCGGGCAAGCTGGCTGACGGCACGGTCGATGTGATCTGGATCAATGGCGAGAACTTCCTCACCATGAAGCGCGAGGCCTTGTTGTTCGGGCCCTTCGCCGAGAGCCTGCCCGCATTTCAATACGTGGACGTGGCCGGCAAGCCCACCACGCGCATGGATTTTTCTGAGCCGGTGGACGGCATGGAAGCGCCCTGGGGCATGGCCCAGTTCAACTTTTATGCAGACCGCAAACGTGTGTCGAATCCGCCGCGCAGCATGGCGGCACTGGCCGATTTTGCTCGCGCCAACCCGGGCCGCGTGACGTATCCGAGGCCCCCGGCCTTTATCGGCACGACCTTTCTCAAGCAGGCGCTGGTGGAGTTGAATGCCGACCGCACAGCGTTGTACAAACCTGTGACGCCTGAAGCTTTGGCCAGGGCCGCAGCCCCGCTATGGAGCTACCTGGATGCCCTGCACCCTGCCTTGTGGCGCGCCGGCAAACAGTTCCCTCAAAGCCCCGCCGCCATCCGCCAGATGATGGCCGACGGCGAGTTGATGATTGCCATGAGCTTCAACCCCAACGAAGCGGCCAACGAGATTGTGGCCAAGCGGCTGCCCGATTCGGTCTACAGCTTCCAGCCTGAGGCTGGCGCGATTGGCAACACGCACTTCCTGGCGATCCCCTTCAATGCGCGGGCCAAGGAAGGCGCGCAGGTGCTGATCGACTTCTTGCTCTCGCCAGAGGCGCAGGCCCGCAAGGCCGACATTGCGGTGTGGGGCGACCCGACGGTGCTGGCGCTGGGCAAGCTGCCCGCCGCCGAGCGCGCACGCTTCAACGCGCGGCCCGCAGCGGGGCAACTGGAAGTGCCGGCGCCGGTGATTCTTGAGCCGCACGGCAGCTGGGTGGATCCGCTGGAGCGTGAATGGCTCAGGCGCTATGGGCAGGGCTAGCCTGTGGCGCGCGCGCACACCGCGCCTTGAACGTGGCGTGGCGGCCGTGCTGCTGGCCGCGCTTGGCGTACCGCTGCTATGGGCCACCGCCAGCGTGATTCGCACCGCGCTGGACGGCGCAGCATGGCAACTGCTGCTGGCAGAACCTCAACTCATCAAGTCACTCGCACTTACCTTGTGGACGGGCCTGGCCGCCAGCGCGCTGTCGCTGGGCGCAACGGCCTGGCTGCTGTCGCGCAGCTTTCCCGGCCCGCGCTGGACGCGCCTGGTGCGCTGGCTCGGCCCGTTACTGGCGGTACCGCATGTGTCGTTTGCGATCGGCTTTGCCTTTTTGATCTCACCGAGCGGCTGGCTGTTGCGCGCGCTGTCGCCCTGGGCGACGGGCTTTGACGAACCGCCGCCCTGGCCCACCACGCAGGACCCGTGGGGCCTTGGCCTGATTGCGGTGCTGGTGTTCAAGGAAGTGCCGTTTTTGCTGTGGGCCGCTGCCACGCAACTGCAGCGCTCTGATGTGGCACTGCGCTGGACGCGCGAGCTGCAGGTGGCCCACACCCTGGGCTACAGCGGGCAAGCCGCATGGTGGCGTGTGCTGTGGCCGCAGCTGTGGCCGCGCCTGCGCTGGCCGCTGCTGGCCGTGCTGGCCTACAGCCTGACTGTTGTGGACATGGCGCTGGTCATCGGCCCTGCCTCACCGCCGACGCTGGCGGTGCTGGCCTGGCAATGGCTGCTCGATGCGGATGCCGCCGTCAATGCGCAAGGCGCGGTGGCGGGCTGGCTGCTGGCGCTTGTAGTCGGGATGATGGCGCTGCCGTTGTGGCAACTGCCGCGTGCGGCGTTCTGGCATGGGCGGCAAACACGGGGGACGCGTGGAAGGCAGGGCCCAGGTGAGGCAGCTGTTGCCGCTGCGCGCGTATGGCAGTTACCGCACCCGCTGTTCGCCGCGACAGCAGCCTTGTGGCTGGCCGTGCTGCTGGCCCTGGCCGTGGGCAGCGTGTCGGGCGTCTGGGCCTTCCCCGCGCTGTGGCCGCAATCACTCAGCCTTCAGGCCTGGGCGTCGGTGGCGGGCAGCACGCACACCCTGACGACCAGTTTCACGCTGGCCCTCGCCAGCGCCGCGACAGCCCTGCTCTGGTCTGTGGCCTGGCTGGAATGCGCACCGCCCCGCTGGGACGCGGTGCTACGCCGCGCGGTGTACCTGCCGCTGCTGCTGCCCTCGGTACTGTGGGTGGTCGGCTTGCACGGCCTCACGCTGGCCTGGGGGCTGGATGCGCACTGGAGCGGCCTGTGGCTGGCGCACAACCTGGCCTCCGTGCCCTATGCGCTGATTGCCCTCAGCCCGGCCTACATCGGGTTTGATGCGCGTTATGCCCAGATCGCCGCCACCTTGGGCCGGCGCCGCCTTGCGTTCCTGCTGGGTGTGAAGTGGCCGCTGCTGCGCGCCGCGCTGGCTTCTGCCTTTGCAGTGGGCTTTGCAGTGAGCGTGGCGCAGTACCTGCCCACGGTATTTGTAGGCGCGGGCCGCTACACCACGGTGACGACTGAAGCCGTCACCCTCGCCTCGGGCGCGCAACGCTCGCTCACCGCCGCGTATGCGTGGCTGCAATGGTTGCTGCCGGTGGCGGTGTTTGCGCTGGCAGCGTGGGTGGGGCTGCCGCGGCGTTTTGCGCGCAGTGCAACATGACGCTCGAGGTACACGTCACCCGCCTTGCGACCGCGAGCCAGACGCTGGTGCAAGGCCTGCGCTTGAGCGTGCCGGGCGGCACCATCCACACCGTGATGGGCGCGAGCGGCTCGGGCAAGTCCAGCTTGCTTGCCGCCATCTGCGGCACCCTGGCAGAAGCGGTGCAGTTTGACGGACAGGTGCTGCTGGGCGGACAGCGTGTGGACAGCCTGCCTGCCAGCCTGCGCCGTATCGGCATCGTGTTTCAGGACGACTTGCTCTTTGCCCACATGAGCGTGCGCGAGAACCTGCTGTTTGCGGTGCCTGCCGGGCCGCGCGCCGAGAGAGAAACGCGCGTGGCTCAGGCACTGGTCGATCTGGAACTGCCGGGCTTTGCCGATGCTGACCCGGCCACCTTGTCGGGCGGCGAGCGCGGCCGCGTCGCGTTGATGCGCGCGCTGCTGGCCGAGCCCAAGGCGCTGCTGCTGGACGAGCCCTTCTCGCGCCTGGATGCAACACTGCGCGGGCGCATGCGCGAGTTTGTCTTCAAGCTGGTGCGCCAGCGGCGCCTGCCCGTGCTGCTGGTGACGCACGACGAGGCCGAT
Organism: Ramlibacter sp.; assembly: GCA_014376765.1. Classification (GTDB taxonomy): domain Bacteria; phylum Pseudomonadota; class Gammaproteobacteria; order Burkholderiales; family Burkholderiaceae_C; genus JACMQX01. The sequence continues at coordinate 6,708 of JACMQX010000328.1, forward strand.
GTGGCGGACGCTGCGGCGCTCACCCGCCTTTGAGGCGCAACAGGCATGGCACGCAGCAGCCTCATCAAAGCCTGGAGCCGGGCCTATCGCAAAAATTTGGCGGGTGCGGCCAAATTGATGAAGGCGAGCGCGCGTGCTGCGGCCAAGACCGCCCGGAAATCCGCTGTAAAACCCGCTACAAAACCCGTTGTAAAACCCGCTGCAAGCCCCGCTACAAAACTCGTTGCCAAACCGGCCGTCAGACTTGTTGCCAGACCCGGTTCTCAAGCGTCCTCCACAGTTCTTGCCAGGCGCCCTGCGGCAGGCAAGCAGCACCCAGCGCCGGGCGACTGGATCGCCGGTGTGGCGGTAGGCACCGCTGGCGCACGCCGCTACCGCCTGTACCGCCCACCAGGCACTGTGCGTGGCGAACAACTGCCGTTACTGGTGATGCTGCACGGCTGCGGGCAGGACGCGGCAGGGTTTGCGCTGTCTACCCGGATGAACCGCATCGCCGCGCGTGAGCGCTTTCTCGTGCTCTACCCCGAGCAGGACCGGCTGCACAACATGCAGGGTTGCTGGAACTGGTATGACACCCGCTCCGGCCGCGCGGCCGGCGAAGCGGATGTGATCATGAAAGCAATCGACCAGGTGAGCCTGCTGTATGCGGTGGATGCGCAGCGTGTCGCAATCGCAGGCCTCTCGGCCGGTGCGAGCATGGCGGCGCTGCTGGTTACGCGCCACCCTGAGCGCTTCAAGGCGGTGGTGATGCACTCGGGCATTGCGCCGGGCACGGCGAATTCCACCGCATCTGCGTTGGGCGCCATGCAGGGCCGGCGAAAGACGGCGCCGCTCAAAGTCACACCCGCCACCATGGCCGCGAACTGGCCGCCCTTGATGGTGATTCATGGCAGTACCGACCCTGTGGTGGCCGCCAGCAACGGCCGCGCAGCGGTACAGGTTTGGGCGGATGCAGCAGGTGCAACCGCCCGCGAGCCGCGCGTGGTGCAACGCGGCAAGCGCTACCCGATGACCGTGACGGAATTCAAACGCGGGACTGCGACGGTGGCCACGTTGGTGCGAGTAAACGGTTTGGGCCACGCATGGAGCGGCGGGCTGACAAGCCAGGCCTGTTCGGACGGCAGCGGACCAGACGCCTCGCGCATGGTGTGGGGGTTTGCAAGCAGGCAGTTCATCGCGAAGGCCGGCACCGCCCGAAGCGTGAGGTAGAGCTTTGGGGTCAGATCAAAATTCAGGACAGTGATCTGGTCGGCGTGCCTGGTGCACGTCGAGCGCCAAAAACGCTGCCCTCAAGCGCTCAGGCCTGCGACATCCGCAACCGCCGGGCTGCATCCTCCGCACGCGCGTCGTCAATCTCGCGCATCAGGCCGCCAACATCCACAGCCCCCGCCTTGCGCTCAAAGCGGCCGGTCAAGGGCGTTTCGGTGGACAGCATGCCGCGCTGGTACAGGTCCCAGATCTCGGCGCCGTATTCAGTGGGCAGCAACTCCGGCGCAAAGCCGCCGAAGAAGCCGCGCAAATTTGCCACGTCGCGCAGCAGCATGCGCTGCGCATGGTTGTTGCCTGCGGCATCCACCGCCTGGGGCAGGTCAATGATCACAGGGCCATCAACCGCCAGCAAAATATTGAACTCGGACAGGTCGCCATGCACGACGCCAGCACACAGCATGCGCACCACCTCGCCGATCAGCATGGCGTGGTGAGCCAGCGCCTCAGCCGGCGTGAGCACTACGTCATTCAGGCGCGGAGCCGCATCGCCCTCTGCATCGGCCACAAGCTCCATGATGAGCACGCCGTCAAGAAAGTTGTAGGGCGTGGGCACGCGCACGCCCGCAGCGGCAAGGCGGTACAGCGCATCCACCTCGGCGCTTTGCCAGGCGGCCTCTTGCGCCTGGCGGCCGAACTTGGTGCCCTTGGCCATGGCGCGTGCCTGGCGGGTGTTTTTGACGCGGCGGTTTTCGGTGTAGTCCACCGCCTGGCGAAAGCTGCGCTGGGTGGCCTCTTTGTAGATTTTGGCGCAACGGGTTTCATCACCACAGCGGACCACATACACCATGGCCTCCTTGCCGCTCATCAGCTGGCGAACGACGGTATCGATCAGGCCTTCATCGATCAGGGACTGAAGGCGAGCAGGTGCTTTCATTAACCCGGCAATGCAGCCAGCTTGGCCGCAGCCTGCTTTTTGGTCATGGTGCGCAAGGTGGCAATGGCAGGCAGCTGGCTGGCGCGGGGGCGGGCCTTGCCGTCTTCCCACTTGTAAATCGATTGGCCCGACACGCCCAGCAGTGCAGCCACGTCAGCCGCCGACAACCCCAGGCGCTTGCGCTGGGAGGCCAGGCCCTTGGCGCTGAAACGCAGCTTGCTGCGGCCGTCTTCAGCAGCAGAAGCCGCAGCGGCCGGCGCTGCACGGCGCGAACTCTTGCCCAGCCGGGCCACCATTTGCTCCAGTACGGATACGCGGCGCTTGAGTGCGGCAATGTCTGAACGGTATTGGGCGGACGACTTCTTTAATTTGAGGTTGTCGCCGCGCGACTCCTTGCGTGCGACACGGGCGATTTCTTCCTTCAGGACGGATGCAATATTCGGCATGTTTGATTACTTTTATCAGGTTTTTAAACGACGTCAGCCTTCTTGAGTTGGTCCCTGCGAGCAGCATGTGCACGCAAGTGATCAACCAGCGCATCTTAATGCCTGCAGCATGCCGCCATTTGAATTACCTTGAAACGCAAGACGTCTTTTATCGCTGCTCCGTTTATATCAATTACGCGCCCGCTGCAGCTTGGTGAAGAAATCTGAAAATATCGCATCTCTGCGGACTTCATGCGCTTCGCGCATCAGGTGGCGCGTGGCGTCCGCCTGCCAGCGCAGGTCGTCGCCAAGCGTGGGGGTGCGCACCAGCTCGCTGGGCACCCAGGCAGGATCAAGCAGCCAGGCGATGTTGATCACGTCCCAGATCACCCAGCTGTAGGCGGGCTGCACCATCGAATTCATCCCCAGCATGGACCACAGCGGGTTGTGCGTGTAGAGCTGGTGCAGGTAGTTGCCAATGGCGCCGCGCCCCAGTACGTGACGCTCCATTTCCGGCAGCGACAGGCGCAGTTGCGCGCCCACGTGGTAGCCGGGCAGGTAAACATGCGGCACGCCGCTGTCCAGCAGCAACTGGCTGGCCAGCCGGTCCTGCTCGAGGTTGAATGAATGGTTGATGTGAGGCGCGTGGGACGGGTAGCCACTGGTCCACACCACGACGATGCGGTCCACGATGTCGGGCGCCAGCAGCAGTGCATTGGCTATGTTGGTGACGCAGCCCAGCGCCACCACATACAGCGGCTGGCCGCCATCGCCCGCCCGGGCAGTAGCGATGAGGTGAGCGACGGCCTCGCTGTTGCAGGGCGAAGTCAATGAGGGCAGATAGCGCTCGCTGCCGCTAAATACCTTGCCTTGCGCCGGCAAGCCCAGCAATTCAAAGACCTTGTGGATTTCACCGTAGCTGCGATGCATGCCAACCCCAGGTGGATTGAATTGCGGGTCCTGCGGTGATGCATGCGGCAACTGGTCTTTGCGGTGCGCAAACGAGAACGGCGCGGCGTACACCGCCAGCACCTCCAGTTGTTCAGGCGACAGCAACGCCCAGGCCAGGGCGAACTGGTCATCAATTTCATTGGCGGCGTCGGTGTCGATGACCACGCGCGGGCGGCCTTGGGGCGGGGCCAGGCGGGTGCGATACCAGTCGTCGTCGTGAAGTGGGAACTCAGTCATTTTTTGGGTTGCGCTTCAGTCATGTTGTGTTGCTGGCGATGGCGGGCTTGCGCTCTGCAGGCCATAGAGGGCTTGCAGCCGCTCCCAGTCGGCGGGCTCGTCCACGTCCCACAAGGCGGGCAGTTCGTGCCAGCTTGCACCGGCAGCGCGCAGGCGGTCGCGGGTTTGCGCCAGTACTTGCGGTGTGCTCCAGGCAATGCCCTCAAACGCCTCGGGCACCGCGCGGCGCATGCCGATGAGTGCGTAGCCGCCGTCTTCAGCCGGAATCATCACCACGTCGTGCTCACGCAGCGCAAGGGCCGCCGCGTGCAGGTGGGCGGGCGCGAGCAGCGGGCAGTCGGTGCCGATGAGTAGCACCGGAAATTCAGGTTGCTGCGCGAGGTGCGTGGTCATCACCTGCAACATGCGCGCGCCAAGGTCGCCGTCTGCTTGCGGCCGGCACACGGCCATGCCATGACGCTCGAGGGCGCGAAAAAATACATGCGAAGTATCAGGCGCGCACCAGAGCGTGGGCGCATCCGGGGCGGCTTGCTGCAGGGCCTGCGCTACCGGCGCCACGGCTGCTCCCACTGCGGCCCGGGCAGTGGCCAGCGCGTTACGCGTAAAGCGCCTTTGGGCGCGTGCCGCGCCAGCCGCGCCGAGCAGGGGCGCAAGACGGGTTTTGGCCTGTCCCGCCACCGGCGCGCGCGCCATGACGGCGACAACAAATGCAGGTGGCTGGGACGGGCTTTCCGCATAACCGTAGCGGCGGGCCAGCGCCTGCGGACTCGCGCCGAAGAAGTAAGCGCCGCGCAGGCGCCACATCAGGGCGATGGTGCGCCACAGGCCATGCGTTTCCCAGCGGCGGCCGGAAGTGGTGACCTGCCCGCGCAGGCAGGCGGGGGCGCTGAGCCGGCGCAGCCGGGTGGACAGTTCCACATCCTCCATCAGCGGGATTGGCGCGAAGCCGCGCAAGGTCTCGAACAGCTCTCGCGTCACGAAGATGGCCTGGTCCCCCGTGGCAATGCCTGTGACACGGGAGCGCAGGTTCATCATCCCGGCTACGACGCGCAGCATGGGGTGGGCGCCCGCGATGCGCACGTTGAAACGGCCCCAGCGGTAGCCCTGCTGCATGGCTGCGGCGATGAGGTGGTCGGCATCTTGCGGGAGGCTGGTGTCGGCATGCAGGAACAGCAGTACGTCGGCCGTGCTGCCGCGCGCGCCGGCATTCATCTGCAGGCCACGGCCGCGTGGAGCCAACAGCACACGATCGGCGAATGCCATGGCCACCGCCCAGGTGCTGTCGGTGCTGCCGCTGTCCACCACCACCACTTCAGCACCCCGCTCACGCAGCGGGCGCAGCGCGTGCAGGCGTTGCGCCAGGCTCGCGCCTTCATTGAGCACGGGGATCACGATGCGCAGCGTCATGGTGTGGCCTGACGTGGTGCCGGGGGCTTGGGCACCGGTGCTGTGGCGGGCCTGGCCTTCGCCTTTCAGCTGCGCCATGCCGCCTCCAGCGCATCAAACTCCTGCAGCACATGCTTGACCGCTCGAGTGCCGAGGTAGTGGTCGACGCGGCCACGAACGTGGGCGACCAGGGACGCTTCGCTGCGCGTGGCCGACCAGTCTTCACCGTCTGCGCTGGCATTGGGCTCCTGGCCTGAAGTCGCGCGCCACTTGGCGCACCAGGTCATGGACCACAGCCACATGGCGCGGCGCAGGGGAAGGTGCCAGACAGCAACCTTTGCAGTGCCCGTTCCTGTCATGGCCGCATCCCATGTTTCATAGGCGCCTATCACCTCGGCCACCGAGAGCGCGGCCGTTGCGTCCACATCCCAGGTCGTCGAGGTGTAGAGCGTGGCATGGGCCAGGTCCAGGCCGGGGTAGCTGTAACGGCATTTCTCCAGGTCCACCAGCACCGCCTCGCCCGTAGCAAGGATGAGGAAGTTGCCGGGGTGGGCGTCAAAGGAAATGAGCTGTTTTGCGGGACGCGAAGCCTGCTCGCAGAGCTTGCGCAGTTCTACGATGCCGGCGTTGATGACACCGCGCACCGGCTCATCCAGTTGTGCGGCATCCAGGTGCAGCGCCTGTACCTCAATGTCTGCAAGCAACCCGCCAAGCGGGTCTGGCGCATCGATGAGCGGCGAGCGCAGATCAGCGGGCGGCAGCGCCAGTGCGTGCAGGGCAGCCAGCGCCCGCATGATGGCAGGCAGGTCCTGCGGCAGGCGCGCACTGCGGCCAACGATCTCTTCAACCAGAAGCCCGCCGCGTGGCAACGCGTCGCCCGGGGGCAGAACGCCGAAGAGGCGCGGGGTGTGGCCGCTGGCTGCTGCGCGCTCAAAGCAGGCGGCCTGGTACGCCAGGTTGTCCTGCGCGGGCAGGCCGAGCTGGCTCTGCTTGGGCAAGCGTGCGAGCACGCCTGTTCCTTTCAGCCGGATGTGGTCGTGCGCCAGGCCTTTGTCTCTGACCGGCTCAAGCGCCGAGTCCTGCCAAGGCCCGCCCTGCAACTGCAGGGCTGCTGCCAGGCGCGTCATGAGGCTGGCAGCGTCAGGGAAGATGGCGACAGGGGTGGCGGCAAGAGTAATGGGATGTGTCAGCGTCATGCAACGGCGTCAAGGTTCATCGATGCCGATGAGGATAATGGACAACGCGCCGGGCCCCCGCCGCAGCCTCTCCTGGGACACCCTCTTGAACCTCAAAAAAGTTGCCATGCTGATTGCCGTTGCGCTGTGCGTGGCCGCGTTTTTTGCGTTGCACCTGGAGCGCTACTTCAGCTTCGCTTACCTCAAGGAAAGCCAGACCTCGCTGACCGCGCTGTATCAAGCCCGGCCGGTGATGGTGGCAGTGGCTTACTTTTTCGTTTACCTGGCCGTGGCCGCCCTGTCGATTCCAGGCGCGGTCGTCCTCACCCTGGCGGGTGGCGCCCTGTTTGGCCTGGGGCTGGGGACCCTGCTGGTTTCATTCGCATCCAGCCTGGGCGCGACGCTGTCATTTCTGGCGGCGCGCTTTATTTTTCGTGACAGCATCAACGCGCGCTTCGGGCAGCGGCTGGCGGACATCAACAACGGTATTGAAAAGGAAGGCGCGTTCTATCTCTTCACGCTGCGCCTTGTCCCCCTGCTGCCGTTTTTTGTGATCAACCTGGTGATGGGCCTCACCCGCATGAAGGCGCTGACGTTTTATGGCGTGAGCCAGCTGGGCATGCTGGCAGGCACGCTGGTGTACGTGAATGCGGGTACGCAGCTGGCCAGGCTCGATTCGCTGGCCGGCATCCTCTCGCCCAGGGTGCTGGGCAGTTTTGTGCTGTTGGGGCTGTTCCCGCTGGCCGCGCGTCAGGTCATCAACATGGTGAAACGCCGCAAGGTGTACCGGCGTTGGGCCGCAGTGCGGCCGCAAAGTTTTGACCGCAACCTTATCGTGATTGGTGGGGGCTCGGGCGGGCTGGTGTCAGCCTATATTGCCGCCGTGGTCAAGGCCAAAGTGACCCTGGTGGAAGCGCACAAGATGGGCGGCGACTGCCTGAACTACGGCTGCGTGCCGAGCAAGGCCTTGATCAAGAGCGCCAAGGTGGCGCACCAGATGCGCCACGCGTCTCGCTACGGGCTGGCGGACGCGTTGCCGGTGTTCAGCTTTAAGGCAGTGATGCAGCGCATCCGCCAGGTGATTGCCGCGATTGAACCGCATGACAGTGTGGAGCGCTACACCAGCCTCGGCGTGGAGGTGTTGCAGGGCCATGCAAAGATCATCAACCCCTGGACGGTGGAGATTGCGCTGAACGGCGGCGGCGCGCAGCGACTGACCACGCGCAGCATCGTCATTGCTGCAGGGGCACGGCCCTTTGTGCCGCCGCTGCCGGGGCTTGATGAAGTGGGTTACGTCACGAGCGACACCCTGTGGGACGAGTTTGCCCGGCTTGACGACATTCCGCAGCGCATGGTGGTGCTGGGCGGCGGCCCGATTGGCTGCGAGCTGGCCCAGGCCTTTGCGCGCCTTGGCGCCGAGGTGACGCAGGTCGAGATGGCGCCGCGCATCATGATCCGTGAGGACGAAGACATTTCAGCCATGGCGCGTGACGCACTGGCGGCCGACGGCGTGAAGGTGCTGACTGGCCACAAGGCGCTGCGCTGCGAAAGGCACGGTGAGGTGAAGACCCTCATGGTTGAGCATGGCGGCGGTGAATTGCGGATTGAGTTTGACGCGCTGGTCTGCGCCGTAGGCCGCAGCGCCCGCCTCACCGGCTATGGCCTGGAGGAACTGGGCATTCCCACGCACAAGACGGTGGACACCAACGAGTACC
>JACMQX010000062.1 GCA_014376765.1 Ramlibacter sp.
ACGCCTTGGCTTCGCCGCCAAACTTGGCGGCCAGCACCGTCGCCAACGCCGCCGTCAGCGTGGTCTTGCCATGGTCCACGTGGCCAATCGTGCCGACGTTAACGTGCGGCTTCTTGCGTTCAAACTTACCTTTTGCCATTTCAATTCTCCAAAGAGCGTGCCCGTGTGTGGTTTTACGTTTGCACCTGATTGCTTGATCGCCCCGCACGGGAACAGGACGGCACCAGATCGCAGACGGAAACAAGGATGGCGCGAACGCCGCCATCCTTGTGAGTCGCTTTTATTTAGCTCGGGCCGCGACGATGGCTTCCGCTACGTTGCGAGGGGCTTCTGTGTAGTGCTTGAATTCCATCGTGTAGGTCGCGCGCCCCTGCGACATCGAGCGAAGCGTCGTGGAATAACCGAACATTTCAGACAGCGGCACTTCCGCCTTGATGGCTTTGCCGCCACCGACCATGTCCTCCATGCCCTGGACCATACCGCGACGTGAGGACAGGTCCCCCATCACGTTGCCAGCGTAGTCTTCCGGGGTCTCCACTTCCACGGCCATCATCGGCTCCAGAATCACCGGGCTGGCCTTGCGGCAGCCTTCCTTAAAGCCAAAGATCGCTGCCATCTTAAAAGCCATTTCGTTGGAGTCCACGTCATGGTAGGAGCCGAAGTGCAGCGTGACCTTGACGTCCACCACCGGGTAACCGGCAAGCACACCTTGGCCCAGCGCCTCAATCACGCCCTTTTCCACGGCGGGAATGTATTCACGAGGAACCACGCCGCCCTTGATGGCATCAACAAATTCGAAACCTTTGCCCGGCTCGTTCGGCTCGATCTTTAGTACAACGTGACCGTATTGACCCTTGCCGCCGGATTGGCGAACAAACTTGCCTTCGGCATCTTCGACCACTTTGCGGATGGTTTCGCGGTAAGCCACCTGGGGTTTGCCAACGTTGGCTTCCACGCCAAATTCGCGCTTCATGCGGTCAACAATGATTTCCAGGTGCAGCTCGCCCATACCGGCAATGATGGTCTGGCCCGACTCTTCGTCTGTCTTGACGCGGAAGGACGGATCTTCCTGTGCCAGGCGTTGCAGGGCGATGCCCATTTTTTCTTGGTCAACCTTTGTCTTAGGCTCCACAGCCTGTGCAATCACGGGCTCCGGGAAAATCATGCGCTCGAGCATGACGATAGAGCTGGGATCGCACAGCGTCTCACCCGTGGTCACGTCCTTCAGGCCCACGCAGGCAGCAATGTCGCCAGCGCGGATTTCGTCTACTTCCAGGCGGTTGTTGGCGTGCATCTGAACGATACGGCCAATGCGCTCTTTCTTGCCACGAATCGGGTTGTAGACGCTGTCGCCCTTGCTCAACACGCCAGAATAGACGCGCACAAACGTGAGCTGCCCAACGAACGGGTCCGTCATCAGCTTGAATGCCAAGGCTGAGAATTTCTCGCTGTCGTCCGCCCTGCGGGTGACCGGCTTCTCGTCGTCGTCCATGCCCTTGACAGGCGGAATATCCACCGGCGAAGGCATGAAGTCGATCACGGCGTCAAGCATGCGCTGCACGCCTTTGTTCTTAAACGCAGTGCCGCACAGCATTGGCTGAATTTCGCTCGCGATGGTACGCGTGCGGATGCCCAGCTTGATTTCATCCTCCGTCAAATCACCTTCTTCAAGGTATTTATTCATCAGTTCATCATTGGCCTCGGCGGCAGCCTCGACCATTTTTTCCCGCCATTCCTTGGCCAGCTCAAGCAAGTCAGCCGGGATTTCGCGGTATTCGAACTTCATGCCCTGCGAAGCTTCGTCCCAGATGATCGCCTTCATTTTGATCAGATCGACCACGCCCGTGAAGTGTTCTTCAGCGCCAATCGGGATCACGACTGGAACCGGGTTGGCTTTAAGGCGCAGCTTCATCTGGTCGTAGACCTTGAAAAAATTGGCGCCCGTGCGGTCCATCTTGTTGACGAACGCAAGACGGGGCACGCGGTACTTGTTGGCTTGTCGCCAGACAGTCTCGGACTGGGGCTGCACACCACCCACGGCGCAATACACCATGCAGGCACCGTCGAGCACACGCATGGAACGCTCGACTTCAATCGTGAAGTCGACGTGGCCAGGCGTGTCTATTATATTGATGCGGTGCTCGGGATGATTCAGTTCCATCCCCTTCCAGAAGCAGGTGGTAGCAGCGGAGGTGATCGTGATGCCACGCTCTTGCTCTTGCTCCATCCAGTCCATGGTGGCAGCGCCGTCGTGCACCTCACCAATTTTGTGGTTCACGCCGGTGTAGAACAGGATGCGCTCGGTCGTCGTGGTCTTGCCAGCGTCAATGTGGGCGGAAATACCGATATTGCGGTATCGCTCAATGGGAGTCTTGCGGGACATAAAATTTCTCCGTTAATGAGGAACTGGCCCGCTTGTGGCGAGCCAGCATCTTCCTAGATGGGGGCGCTTTTTAGAAGCGGAAGTGGCTGAAGGCCTTGTTGGCTTCAGCCATGCGGTGAACTTCGTCCCGCTTTTTCATGGCGCCGCCACGGCCTTCGGTGGCTTCCATCAGTTCATTGGCCAGGCGCAGGGCCATGGACTTTTCGCCACGCTTGCGTGCAGCTTCCTTGATCCAGCGCATCGACAGGGCCAGGCGGCGCACGGGGCGCACTTCAACAGGCACCTGATAGTTGGCACCACCGACGCGGCGGGACTTGACTTCCACCATCGGCTTCACATTGTTGATGGCCATCGTGAAGGCTTCAACCGGGTCCTTGCCCGGGTTCTTTTTTTCAATGAAGTCGAGGGCGCCGTAAATGATGCGCTCGGCGATGGCCTTCTTGCCACCTTCCATGATCACGTTCATGAACTTGGAGAGTTCGACATTGCCGAATTTAGGGTCCGGCAGAATTTCACGTTTGGGTACTTCGCGACGACGTGGCATTTTTTCACCTCTTATTGCTTCAGTTGGCACCTTGGCAGGTACCGCGAAAACCCAGCAGGGCTTTCACTTACTCGACTGGCACCCGACATGGGCACTTGAGTCACTACGCTGGGTCAGACCGCCAAAGTCCGGCCAGCACCTAGAAATACAAATCCTATTGACCGCCTTGCGGGGCCGAAAGACGGATCAGGCCTTCTTCGGGCGCTTCGCGCCGTACTTGGAACGCGACTGCTTGCGGTCTTTCACGCCTTGCAAGTCGAGCGAACCGCGAACGATGTGGTAACGCACACCGGGCAAGTCCTTGACGCGGCCACCGCGCACGAGCACCACTGAGTGCTCCTGCAGGTTGTGGCCTTCACCGCCGATGTACGAAATGACTTCGAACCCGTTGGTCAAACGCACCTTGGCAACCTTGCGCAAGGCCGAGTTAGGCTTCTTGGGGGTCGTGGTGTACACACGGGTGCACACGCCGCGGCGCTGCGGAGAGTTTTGCATCGCAGGGCTTTTGGAATTGGTCTTCTCGACCTCCCGCCCCTGACGCACCAGTTGATTGATGGTTGGCATTTAAAAACGTCCCTAAAACGTTGGACTGAACGAAAACGTGAAACCCTTCGGAAATTCCGAAAAGCCTTCGATCATAGCAGCGATCGGCTTACTCGCCTACCAATCCCCTTAGCGATGGATTGTGACGCGCTCAACCCGCCTGAGCATTGGGGCCAGGGCGCATCCAGGCGTCTTGAGGCGTGCGCGAGTTACACCAATTGCGCAACATCGGCAGCTGCTCGTCCCATAACGGAGCCCGCCAGTCGATAAGGGCAGAAAGTCGCGCGGAATTTAGAGATCGGTCGATTTGCAGCGCCTCGTCCGGGGTGACGACAAGACCGCGCAAAAACACCGCGTTGATTTTCTCTAACAGACTGTGCTTGTCTATGGCTGCGGAAGATACGTGAAACAGGCCCGTGAGCTCGGGGTGCTCCAAAACAATACGCCTGATCAATCCGGCCAGCGTCAAAGTCGTCAGACCGGAAAAAATAGCCTTTGTATACCCTGAAACCGACGGCCCTTTCTGCTTCAGGAACCACGTCATCAGCCCGAGACCTTCACTCTCTGGTAGTTCAGGTCCGATCACCGAGGTGCGCAAAGTCAAATGAGGGGCGCCAACTTCACCGAGAGCTTTGGTCCGGCCGTAATAGTCAGTGGCGTCGGGGATATCTGACTCTGCATAGTTTCCAGTCGCACCGGAAAACACGCAATCGGTGCTGATGTGAATCAATCGCGCGCCGGCGCTCGTGCAGATAGACGCCACATGATGCGGGAACAGCGCATTGACCGTCGTCGCCACGACAGGATCCTGCCCGCTGGCGCGCTGCTTGATCACACCCACGCAGTTGACCACCACATCGATGCTGTACGCTTTCACAAATTCCGCCAGCTGGCCACGGGCGCGCGGGTTGAAATCCAGCGCGTCCATGCCGGACATGACGGCGTCAAAGCGCACACCCGACAAGGACGGGCTCACGTTATTGCGGACTGCCGCGAACAATGTCAGCCCGCCATCCACAGGTAACTGCTGCGCGAGCATGGAACCCAGCATCCCATTCGGTCCAAGCAGCAGCAGACGCCTCATTTGACGGCCTGAATTGAAACGCAACAACAATCGACCGGGCGCCGGATGAAGAAAGCGCGTTTTCCCGACGCACTCATGACAGCAACTCATTCATGCCCGGAGCCTAGCATCGAAGTCAGGACGCAGGCAATGCCCAGCGGCTACTTGATCCAGAGGCGAATACCGTCCCAGGCGCGGCCCAGGAGGCCGCTTTGCTCCACCCCGTCCAGCGCAACCAGCGGGAGGTCCGCCAGGACAGGCTGGCCATCCAGACTGACTTTCAGGCTGCCGACCAATTGACCCTTGGTCAAAGGTGCCACGAGCGGATCCGGGCGGCTCACCTGCGTCTTGACCTTCGCGGCGCTGCCAGCCGGCACAGAGACGACAACGGTTTGAAACTGGCCCAGGCGAACCGTGTTTTGCTGCCCCTTCCAGACGCCCGGCGTCACCACCGCCTGGTTGGCGTCAAATAACTTGACGGCCTCATAGGCGGTATAGCCCCAATTGAGCAACTTCTGGGACTCATTGGCCCGGGCGTTTTCGCTGGACGCACCTAAAACGATCGACAAAAGCCGACGCGTTCCCGGCGTTGGAGGCGCGCCGGCAACGCCGGGAGAGGCGAGATTGGCAAACTCACGATGGGCAGTCGCAATCATGCAGTAGCCAGCAGCGTCGGTATAGCCCGTCTTCAGGCCATCCACCGTCGGGTCGCGGAACAGAAGCAGATTGCGGTTGCTGTCATTGGCCGACGGCGTTCCGGCGTAACGGTACTTCTTGATCGCGTAGTAGCCGATGTACTCCGGGAAATCCTTCATCAGGCGCGTTGCCAGGACCGAAAGATCACGCGCGGTGGTGGTGTGCCCGGCCTCGGTGAGGCCTTCGGGGTTTTTGTAGCTGGTGGACTTCATGCCCAGTGCCTTGGCTTGCTCGTTCATGAGCTGGACGAAGCGTTCGACGCTTCCGGCCACGCCCTCGGCCAGCGCAATGGTGGCGTCATTGCCCGACTGGACGATCAACCCCTTGATCAGGTCTTCGACCGGGACATTCATCTTGGGGTCAATGAACATGCGCGAGCCGGGCGCCTTCCATGCCCGCTCGCTCACAGGCAGGGCCTGTTTCAGGTCGATTTTTTTGGCGCGCAGTGCATCAAACACGACATAGGCGGTCATCAGCTTGGTCAGCGAGGCCGGCTCAACTGGCGAGTCGATCTCTTTTTGCGCCAGTATCTGGTTGGCAGTGACGTCGAGCAGCAAGTACGAGCGCGCTGCGATTTCAGGCGGCTGTGGCCCCTGGGCCAGCGCGGGCAGACAAAAGGACGTGGCCAGGGCCGCAAGCATCAGGGCGCGCCGCGCCATCAGGAAATTGGTCATTGAGGGGGAAGTCGGGACTCGTAGGGATGAAAGTGACGCGATGAGGGGCTGTGCCCCTGCCAGCCGTCAAGCCTGCAGATGGCGCACCACCAAGCTTTTCAGCAGCGGCAATTGTCCATGAAAGAAATGACCGCCACCCGGAATGACTGTCACGGGAAGTGACTGGGGCCGCGCCCAGTCCATCACCGCCGCCAGTGGCACAGTGTCATCTTGCTCACCATGAACGACCAGGGTCCGCTCGTGGGTCTCGGTTGCCAATGACGCCACATCAAAGCGGGACGCAGCCGTTCCCACCAGGACAATCTTGCTGATCTCGCGCGATGGCCAAAGCGATGCAATGGCGTGACTCGTCACGAACGAGCCGAAGGAAAATCCCGCGAGGGCCAGCGCGCCACCTGGAGCGGCCTGGGCAATTACCGCGAGCATGTCTTCAAGCTCGCCACGGCCTTCATCGTAGGTGCCCTGCGACGCACCCACGCCGCGGAAGTTGAACCGCACCGCCGCCCACCCGCACTGTACGAAGGCCCTGGCCATGGTCTGTACAACTTTGTTGTCCATGGTCCCGCCAAACAGCGGATGCGGGTGCGCGATGACGGCTACGCCAAGAGCCGTTCCATCCGGCTCATCCTGCAGTGCCTCGCATGAGCCGGCGGTGCCCGTGAAGACAAGTTTACGGGTGTTCGAATTCACAGCGCTTGGAACCTAGCGGCCCAGTTCCGGCGGCGTCAACAAGCGTTCAACCACCTTGCCGTTTTTCAGGTGCGATTCGACGATCTCGTCAATGTCCTCGACATCAACGTATGTGTACCAGACCGCCTCAGGATAGACAACCGCCACCGGCCCCGCCGCACACCTGTCCAGGCAGCCCGCCTTGTTGACCCGTACCTTACCCGGCCCCGACAGACCCGCAGCCTTGACCTGCGACTTGCACCTGTCAAACCCTTCCTGAGCGCGATGGTTGGCGCAGGATTCCTCGCCATTCTCGCGTTCGTTGAGGCAAAAGAAGATGTGGCGTTCGTAGTAAGACTGGCTACCCGGAGTGGAATCGTTCATACACGGATTTTAGGTTGCGCCGCCCGACCCTCTGTTGCAACGGGGCTTCAGTCGCGCTCCTCGTGCCGGGATACGCGCACCAGCACGTAGATCAGCGCCGCATATGGCCAAATCCATCCCAGCCACTGCGCCAGGCCATGAAAGCGGATGAAGCGGCCCTGCTCCCAGGTCTGCAAGGTCTGTGCGAAATAGGCGCCGGTCGGCGCCTGGTTCAGCAGGCTGAGCTGCAAGGCCAGCGCAAGTAGCAACAGGGCTGCGCAACCCCGCCTGGGCAAAGGCAGCAACATCACGGACAGCACAGCGGCCACGCCAATACCCGTCTGGACGGGCGGGTTAAGCCATGCCCATGCATGGGAGGGCCCATAGCTGAGCGCCGCTGAAAGCGCCGTAGCGCAAACGCCAACAGCAAGGATCCCAACCAGGAACGCAGCGCGCTGGCCGAGCGCGCGGATGATGCAGAACCCGAGCAGACAGGGAATGAGTGCACCAAGCATCACGCAAAACAACTCTGCACCCGGAATCAGCGGCTGCAACTCCACTTCGCGCAGGGGCAGCCAGTCAAGAAACGGGGTGTCGACCAGCACTTCAGCCAGCCACTCTTCCGTGCGCTCAAGCACTTGCCCAAGGCCAAAGGGCAGCGAAGCAGGAAACAGCAGCGCAACCGGCCACAGGGCCAGCAGTGCCAGGGCGCCACGGGCGTCGGCAATAAACCAGCGCGAGCGAAACTGGCTCCATCGGTCAATCGCGCCCATTTTTTCAAGCATCCAGGCCAGCACCGCGCCGCCCCATGCACCCAGAAAGTTAAGCGCCAGATCCACACTGGAGGCAACCCGCGCGGGGAGGTAGCTCTGTAACGTCTCCATCAGCAACGACAATAACGCTGCGGCGACAGTCGCTACAAGAATAGCCCGCTGGTGCCGCGACCGGTTGCCGCTGCGCAGGCCACTGAGTGCCAACAAAAAGCCAAGCGGCGCATAGCCCAGCACATTGGCAACGACATCAAAACCTGTCCAGTACCTGGGCAGCGGCGCAGCGAGGAATGCCCAGGGTGCGATCCCCTGATTACGCCAGTCGGCGAACGGGTACAGGCTGGCATAAACAATCAGTGCTGTGTAGGTCAGCGCAAGGGGCCAGGCCGAGGTCTTGTGCATCGGCAAGGGCCGTCAAAAAGGCTTGACGACCACCAGGATCGCCGCAGCCGTCAGCAGGAACACCGGCACTTCATTGAACCAGCGGAACCAGACGTGGCTGCGCGTGTTGCGGTTCTCGCTGAACTTGCGCAGCACGCGGGCGCACACATGGTGGTAGCCGACCGCGAGCAACACCACCAGCAGCTTGGCATGAAGCCAGCCGTTACCCGGCCCGCGCCCGATGCCGTAGCCAAGCCAAAGCCACAGGCCAGAGACAAGGGCCGGTACCGCGAGCAGCGTGGTGAACTTCAGCAGCTTGCGCGCCATCAGGAGCAGGCGTTCGCGCTCCTTTTGGGAGTCCGCTGGCACATCGGCTGGAATTTGCGCCAGGTTGACGAAGATGCGCGGCAGGTAAAAAAGCCCGGCAAACCAGCTGGCGATGAAGACAATATGAAAGGCTTTGATCCAGAGCATGAAGGCGAGTGTAGTCCTGCACCCAAAAAAAACCCCGGTACAGGACCGGGGTGGGAAGCCTTTTTGCTGTCACACATCAAGGCACCCGCTCAGGGAGGAAAAGCGGGGAGCGGTGAACCGCCCACCCACAATTTAACAAACCGGCCGGAGGGTTTCAAGGGGCCTCACTATCTTTACCAGCGCAGCGAACTGACAGGCAGCTGACTTTGCTGAGGGCCGGCGCCTTTTTCCACGCCCCTCTGGCTTCAGGCACAATTTTGTTTATGCACATTCCTGCCCCCTATCCCATTGGCCGTCCACGCCGTTTGCGGCGCGACGATTTCACCCGAAACCTGGTGCGTGAGCATGCGCTGAGCGCGCACGACCTGATCTATCCGGTCTTTGTGCTGGACGGTGAAAAACGCCGTGAATCTGTTGTTTCCATGCCCGGCGTGGAGCGTCTGAGCCTCGACCAGCTCATGCCGGTCGCGCAGGAATGCGTGTCGCTTGGCATCCCGGTGATGGCGCTCTTCCCGGTGATCGATACCTCGCTCAAAACGCCGGACGGCCGTGAGGCGTTCAACGCCGATGGCCTGGTGCCGCGCGTCGTGCGCGCGCTCAAGAAAGAATTTCCGGGTCTCGGCCTTATGGCAGACGTAGCGCTCGACCCCTTCACCAGCCACGGTCAGGACGGCCTGCTGGATGACACAGGCTACATCCTCAACGACGAAACCACCGAAGTGCTGGTCATGCAGGCCATGACGCAAGCCGAGGCCGGCGTGGACATCGTGGCGCCCAGCGACATGATGGATGGGCGCATCGGTGCGATCCGGCAGGAGCTGGAAGCGCGACGGCTCATCCACACGCGCATCATGGCCTACAGCGCCAAGTACGCCTCGGCGTTTTATGGGCCGTTTCGTGATGCGGTCGGTTCCTCGGGCAACCTGGGCAAGAGCAACAAGAAGGTCTACCAGATGGACCCGGGCAACACAGACGAGGCCTTGCGCGAAGTCGCCTTGGACATCGCCGAGGGCGCTGACATGGTGATGGTCAAGCCCGGCATGCCGTACCTCGACGTGCTGCGCCGCGTCAAAGACGAGTTCCGCATGCCCACCTTTGCCTACCAGGTGAGCGGCGAGTACGCCATGCTCAAGGCCGCCGCACAAAACGGCTGGCTCGACCACGACGCCGTGATGATGGAAAGCCTGCTGGCCTTCAAGCGGGCGGGCGCCAACGGCGTGCTCACCTACTTCGCCCTGGACGCTGCGCGACTCCTCCAGAAAAGCTAAGGCCCGCTGCGATGCGCGTCTTCACGATTTCAGCACCGGGCGCACCCGTCGCTGAAACGTCAGTGCTTCCGGTATCACTGCCGGCCACGGGGTTCATATGGATATCCTGCACGCGCACAGAGTTTGAACGCGAACTGGGACTGATCCAGGCTTGCCTGCAAAATTTATGCGGCACCCAGATCGTCGAGCTGCATGTGAGTGACCTGCTCAACAACCACTTGCCGTCCCACTACGACTACACATCGCAGTACGACATGCTGGTGTTTCGCCGGCTGGCAGCCACACTTGATGACCCGGCGCCCGGCCCCGATGGCACGGCGCCACCACCAGCGCACCCAGCGCAGGTACTCAAGCGCATCGACACCAGCCCCGTCGGCTTTGCGATCTTTGACCGGCTGCTGCTCACCGTACACCCCGATGACTGCGCCGTGCGCGACGCCTATGCCGCCCGCCTGCTAAGCGCCGCCGCGCCCGACACCCGCATGGCCACCGGGACGCGGCTGCCGGCCAGCCCGGCGGACCTGATGCTGCGCATCGTCAACCAGATGGTAGACGGCTACCTGGACCTGCGCCGCGAGCTGTCGCGCCAGCTGGACCACTGGCAAAAGGAATTGCTGCAGCCCAGAAGCCGGTTCAACCACTGGGCCGCGTTGATGGAGGCGCGCCTGAGCCTGCACCAGCTCGATGAAATCTGCGAGGACCAGCGCTCGGCGGCGCAAGACTGGATCGACTCCCTGGAGACCTGGCCTGATCCGGCCACGCCCGCCGCGCAACGCGAACGCGACCTCCTCAAGGTGCGCAGCCGTGACGTGCTGGAGCATATTGAGCGCGTGATCCACCACGTCCAGCGCCTTGAGCAGAACGCCGAGACCGCCGTGCAGATGCACTTCAGTGCGCAGAGCAACCGCACCAACGACATCATGCGGACGCTCACAGCGCTCACAGCCGTGTTCCTGCCGCTCAACCTGATCGCAGGCATTTTCGGCATGAACTTCGAATTCATCCCGCTGCTGCACAAGCAGGGCGGTTTCTGGATTGCCGTGGGCGCGATGGTGGTGATCGCCACGGTGCTGATCCTCGTGTTCTGGCGCAAACGCTACCTCGCGCGCACCCGTGGGTGAAGTCATGGAACCCAACGCAGGCACGGCCACAACAACTCCAGGCCCCGTCTACGCAGGATGCGCCAGCTCCTACCTGCCGCGCGATACCTGGCATCACTTACCCCTGGAAGGCCGCCACCTGCAGCGCTACGCCGGGCGGCTCAATGCGGCTGAGATCAACACCTCGTTCCACCGCCCACATCAGGTGCAGACCTATGCCCGCTGGGCCGGCGCCGTCGCGCACGGCTTTCGCTTCTCGTTGAAGGTTTGGTGCATGTTTCACAACACCGCCAGCGGCGCAGCACCCGGCAACGCGGTGACGCTGTCGCAGCACCTCAACATCGCACCGCTCACACCAGCGGCGCCGTGATTTTTTCTGCGGCAAACGCACGCTGCACGGCGGGCCGCGCCAGCATGCGCTGAAGGTAAGGGCCCAGATGCGCCCGCATGCGGGCCGCCGGCGAGCTGAAATTGCGGGTCCAGCGGCACAGCGTCAGCACGTAGGCGTCCACCGCTGTGTAGTGCGCGCCCATGAACCAGGGCTGCCCGTGTTTGCCCAATTCGTTATCGAGTTGGTCCAACAGGCCGCCAATGCGCGCCTCAGCCCGCGCCTTCACCTGCGCGGCGCCTTCCGCATTGCCGTCTGCGACATGACGCTCAGGATAAAAATAGACGATCAGGCTGGCCTGCAAGGTGTTGGTGAGCCACATCAGCCATTTGTAAAAATGCGCGCGATCAGCGCTGCCCATGGCCGGCGCGAGTTGCGCTTGGCGGTGGGTGTCACACAGGTGCAGGCAAATGGCTGCTGTCTCATACAACACCAGGTCCCCCTCAACCAATACCGGAATCAAACCGTTGGGGTTCAGCTGCAGATACTCTGGCGATTTATGCGCCCCCACCTGCCGGTCCACCAGCACACGGCGGTAAGGCACGCCAATTTCCTCCAGCACGATGTGCGGGACCATGGATGCCGTGCCGGGGTAGTAGTGCAGTTCGATCATGGGCATCACTTCACACCAAACAGCGCCGCCCCATTGCCCCAGCCGATCTTCTGCGCCATATCAGCCGGCAGGTCGCCCAGCCAGATACGGTAACCCTTCATCAACTCGTCGTACTGCTCCCATCGCTGGTTAACCCAGGTGTCTGAACCGATCATGAAGCGGTCTGGGTACTTCAGAAGCAGCTGGCGCCACTCTGCACAAAGCCGCCCCTCGCCGCAGGTCAGCCCCGGCCGGTAAGACAGCTCGCCCATGAGCAGCGGGTACTTGCCCAGCAATTCGTCGACCCGCGCCACCGATGCACCGCCAATGCCGGTATGCGCCCACACCAGACGCGCCTTCTGCCCTTTGGATGGCGTGTTGGCCATCAGCAAGTCGATGGCCCGGTCATCCACATGGGCCAGCACGGTCAGGTTGTTCGCCTCGGCAAAAGCCATCAGCTTTTTTGCCACCGCGCCGTTGGCGTTGCTGCTGTCATACAGGTGAAATTCGCCGATGCCCAGATAAGGACCGGAGGCCGTGCCACGCGCAAACTCGGACTTGACCATCTCGAAGATCGACTCATCGCGAAACCAGCTGTCGTAGTCGGCCCTGTCCCGGTACAGGCGGATGAACGGCACCACCGTCACGCCCGACTCGCGGGCCAACGGGCCAGCAGCCAGCAATCGGGTGCCATCGTTGGGGCGCGAGTTGGCGACGATGGCCTTCACGCCGTTGCGCTGCATGCGCGACAGCACATCGGCCGGCGGGTGCGGGCCTGCGCGGCCGTTCCATGCTTCGGTGTTGTAGTGCAGGTGGGCGTCGAACAGCGGACCGGTGTAGTCGGCCGCGCGGGCTGCAGGGGCAGCCAGGCCCAGTACCACTAACACCACCACCACCCCCACCGTCAGCGCTGCTGCCGCCGCACAGCCTTGCAGCCAGGTCCTGGCCTGCACGGACATGGCCGAAGAAGCCTTCACGATCCGCACCCTGCCCGCCTCAGCCGACGTGCTTGCCAAAGAACGCAAGCGTGCGCTCGCGCGCCAGCTTGGCGGCGGCCGCGTCATACGAGCCGCGCTGGTCGCAGTTGAAACCATGCTGCGCGTTATAGACCTGGACTTCAACCTCCGGATTGGCTTTCTGGAAAGCCTCCACGCCGTCCATCGGGATATGCGTGTCCTGATCGCCAAAATGCGCCAGCACCGGGCACTTCGCCTTGCGCGCGACCTCTGCCGGCGTGGTGACGCCGCCGCCGTAGTAAGGCGCAGCGGGTGCCACGCCGTCCAGCATGCAGGCGGCGCGCCAGGTCAGCAGGCCACCGTAGCAATAACCCACCACCCCCACCTTGCCAGCCGTTGCGGCGTGGTTGATGGCCGCCTGCAGGTCCTGCAGCACGCCAGGCGCGGGCAGGGCTTCTACCGCTGCCTTGAGGCCCGAGCCTTCTTTCATGTCATCGCCGGTGTAGCCCAGGTCCACGCCCTGCTTGACGCGATGAAAGGTGGCTGGCGCAACGGCCAGGTAGCCCTGCGCAGCATAGCCATCGGCCACCGACTTGATGTGCGAATTGACGCCAAAGATCTCCTGGATCACGACCACGCCACCCTTGGGCTTGCCTGCGGGCTCGGCCACATAGGCCGGAAAAACAAAACCGTCGGCGGAAGTCAGATCGATGAATTTACCCATGCTGTTGCTCCTGTAAAAAGATTCGTTGTCGGCGTTGCGATGCTTGCGCTTCAGCCCCTGAGCTTGCGCTGCAAAAAGTCAAGCCGGTCCTGGCCCCAGAAAATCTCGCCGTCCACCACAAAGCTGGGCGCGCCAAACACGCCCGCCTGGATGGCGGCCTCGCTGTTGGCCTGGTACTGCGCCTGCGCCGCAGGTTGGCGGGACTGCTCCATCCGCGCGGCGTCCAGGCCGCATTCGGTGAGCAGCTCGGCCAGCACGGCTTCATCGGCAATGTTGCGCTGCTGCACCCAGACGGCCTTGAACACGGCGTCGCACAGCTTCATCGCTGCGTCAGTGCCATCGTGCTGGTTCACCACGATGGTGAGGCGCGAGGCTGCGTCGCCGTTGACCGGGAAGAACGTCGGCTGGATGTTGATCGGGAGCTTCAAATAATCAGCCGTGCGCCGCAGGTCCACCAGCCGGTAGGCCTGGCGCTGCGGCGCGCGTTGGCCCAGCGGGAGACCGCCCGAAACGGGAAACACCTTGCCATAGTCTGTGGGCAGCACGCGCACCACGGCATTCGCTTCGCGCGCCATGTCGGTAAATCGCTGGTGGCCGAGGTAAGTCCACGGGCTCTGCGCGCCAAGGTAGTAGTCGATGCTAAGGCTCATGGTGTCTCCTGGTTGTTGTTGTGCAACGGGCACTTCAAGAGCGGCGCCGCAGTGTTGTAATGCTTGCGGTAACGCTGGTTTGTAGCCCAGAACTCAACATTGTGCAGGAGGCGGGAATTGGAAAAGCTTGTACTCATTACCGGTGGCAGCCGCGGCATCGGCGCAGCAACAGCCCTCACCGCGGCCCGCAAGGGCTATGCGGTCGCCGTCAACTACGCCGCCAACTCACAGGCCGCCGATGAGGTGGTGCGCGAAATCCGCGCCGCCGGCGGCAAAGCCATGAGCGTGCAGGCCGATGTCGCGCACGAGGACGAGGTCATGGCCATGTTCGAGAAGGTCGATGCCCAACTTGGCCGGCTCACTGCGCTTGTCAACAACGCGGGCGTGGTGGACGTCACCGCGCGGCTTGACGAAATGAGCGCCGCGCGCCTCAAACGCATGTTCGATGTCAACGTCATCGGCTCGATGCTATGCGCGCGTGAAGCCGTGCGGCGCATGAGCACGCGGCATGGCGGCGCCGGCGGCGTCATCGTCAACCTGTCCAGCGCGGCGGCGCGCATCGGCGCGCCGGGCCAGTACCTGGACTACGCCGCCGCCAAAGGCGCGATCGACACTTTCACCCTGGGCCTGGCCAAGGAGGTGGCCGCAGAGGGCATCCGCGTGAACGCGGTGCGACCCGGGCTGATCGAGACCGAGATTCATGCATCAGGCGGCCTGCCCGACCGCGTGCGCGAACTCGCCCACCTGGTGCCGATGAAGCGCGGCGGCACTGCGCAGGAAGTGGCCGAGGCCATCATCTGGCTGATGTCTGATGAAGCGAGCTACACCACCATGGCGCTGCTGGACGTCTCCGGCGGCCGTTGACGGCGCCAGGCATTCACGGATTTTTGTCTTTGCGCTCGGGCAAGGCTGACAGCAATGCCGCTGCGACAACCAGCGCGCCGCCCAGCAGGGTGCGCGATGGCAGTTCCGACGCCCCCAACATCACGGACGACAGACTGGCAAAGATCACCTCGGACAGCATGATCAGCGACGACGTGTGCGCGCTCAATCTCGACGCGCCGTATTGAAGCGCCATGTTGCTTGCCAGAAAGCCCACGCTCAGCAACAGCACGAAGGCGACCCAGCCGGCGGCCGGCGCGGGGGGCTGGGCAACGAAGCCCTGGCTCATGCCGAACAGCGCCGCCAGGGTCGCGATCAGCGTGCCGCCGGCAAACATGGACAGCACGCGCGCGTCGGTGGGGGCGTCCCGCAGTTTGCGCAGCATCACATTGGTCAGCGCGAAGCTGAAGCCGCCGCCCAATGCAAGCCAGTCCGACGCGCTGGACGGGACGGGCCAGTCTGCGCCGGGCGACTTCAGCACAATCGCGACGCCCGCCAGGGCCAGCACCACGCGCAGCAACGAGGCGGCCGTGGGCCTTTCCCCAAGCAGTAGCCAGGCCAGCAGGACCGACCACGCCGGCATCACATAAAACAGCAGCACCACGCGCACCACGTCCCCGGTGGTCACGGCCCAGTTGAACCCGACGTTGGTGGCGCCTGTTGCCAGCAGCAGCATCCACAACAGGGGCCGGCCCTTGAAGCCGCGCCATGCGCCGGGCCGCAGCACCATCAGGCAGGCGAGCGAAAAAATAAAGACGAAGGCCGTGGCCCACAGCGGATGCAGGCCCCGCGCTTCAAGCTGGCGGAACGGCCACCACGACACGCCCCAGACGAGCGCGTTGAACAACAGGGCCAGCGATGGCAGGACGGGGCTCAAAACAAAAAGGGGCTGTGCGGCGCTCAGCCGTGCGGGTGGTCACTGCGGGCGATGGCCAGCAAGTGGTCCAGCTCTTCCTTGTGCTTGATGCAGTTGCTGGCATGCCAGCGCTTGATGATCCACATCACCCCCGCCACCACCAGGCCAAAGGCGGTGATGGCGCCAAAGGCCGACAGGCCCATGCCGGTGGAAAGGCTGTAGAACGCGCCCAGCCCCAGGATGCAGGACTGCTCGTTGAAGTTCTGCACAGCGATGGAGCGGCCTGCGCCCATCAGGTTGTGGCCGCGGTGCTGCAGCAATGCATTCATCGGCACGACGAGAAAGCCGCCCAGCGCGCCCAGCAAAATCAGGAAGGGGGCAGCCAGCCAGACGTTGTGGATGAAGTTGAGCGCGATCACCAGCACCCCCATCGCAATGCCCAGCGGCATGACGCTGGTGGCCTGGTCCAGCCGCATGCGCATGGACGCGACGATGGCGCCCACGGCCGTGCCGATAGCCACCACCCCGACCAGGGTAGAGGCTTGCGTCACGCTGTACCCCAGGGCGGCTGCGGCCCAGGCCAGCACGATGTAGCGCAGGTTGCCGCTTACCCCCCAGAACAAAGTGGTGGTGGCCAGCGAGATCTGGCCCAGCCGGTCGCTCCACAGGCGGCTGTTGCAGCTCCAGAAGTCGGGCAGCAGGGCCAGCAGATTTTTTGGCATGGGACGCATCTCGACGCCGGTGCGCGGGATGCGGGTGTTGAACCAGGCGGCCAGTGCGTAGATGAAGATCAGCACGCTGATGGCGGCCTCGGGTGGCGTGTCGATACCGGTGTCAAAAAACGGGAAGTCCACCATGAGCAGGCGTTGCGAGATCATGGGCCCGACCAACTGCCCGCCCAACAGCACACCCAGAATGATGGAAGCAATCGTCAGCCCTTCGATCCAGCCGTTGGCTTTGACCAGTTGTGAAGATGGCAGCAGCTCGGTGAGGATGCCGTACTTGGCTGGCGAGTACGCCGCCGCGCCCAGGCCGACAATGGCGTAGGCCATGAGCGGGTGCGAGCCAAACAGCATCATGAGACAGCCCACCACTTTGATGGCGTTGCTGTAGAACATGACCCGGCCCTTGGGCTTGGCGTCAGAGTAAGCGCCCACAAAGGGCGCCAGGATCACGTAGAAGAGGGCGAACATCGGCACCAGAGCGGCTTGTTGCCACTCCGCCGCGCCATTGCCCCTCAACAACTGGACTGCACCCACGAAAAGCGCATTGTCGGCCAGCGACGAAAAAAACTGGGCCGCCATGATCGTGTAAAAACCGCGCTTCATTGATAGGCTGTTTGTCGCATCAGTCGGGCTGATGTCAGTTGATTGAAAGCGTCTCCGAACGTTCAAACGGTTATATCACGGCGGGCAATGCCAGAATCCTGTGATAAGCCCTTCAAAAGCACCCGATATGCCGCGACCGATTCTTGCCAGCATCCACACCGAAGCACTGCACCACAACCTCTCTCTCGCGCGCCGCGCGGCGCCGGATGCGCGTGTGTGGGCAGTGGTCAAGGCGAACGCCTATGGGCACGGCATTGAGCGGGTGTTTGAGGGCCTGCGCGGCGCCGATGGTTTTGCGCTGCTGGACCTTGATGAGGCGCAACGCGTGCGCTCGCTTGGCTGGCGCGGGCCCATCCTGCTGCTGGAAGGCGTATTCGAGCCGCGCGACCTGGAGCTGTGCTCCCGCCTCGAGCTGTGGCACACCATTCACTGCGATGAGCAGCTCGACATGCTCGCCACGCACAAGACCCACCAGCCGCACCGCGTCTTCCTCAAGATGAACTCTGGCATGAACCGCCTGGGCTACACGCCCCAGCGTTTCAGGTCGGCCTGGACGCGGCTGAACGCACTGCCGCAGGTCGACGAGATTTCCTTGATGACGCACTTCAGCGACGCCGATGGCGCGCGCGGCATTGCGCACCAGGTGGCAGTGTTCAATACGGTGACGCAGGACTTGCCGGGGGAGCGCACGCTGGCCAATAGCGCGGCCACGCTGCGCCATGCCAGCGAGCTGGGCGTACCGGCCGACTGGGTGCGCCCGGGCATTGCCATTTACGGCAGCGCGCCAGACCATCCCGAAAACGATGCGGCGCACTGGGACTTGCAGCCGGCGATGACGTTGTCGTCCAGACTCATTGCCGTGCAGAACCTGCTCCCGGGCGACACCGTGGGCTACGGCTCCAGCTTTGTCGCCGACCAGCCGCTGCGCATCGGCGTGGTGGCCTGCGGCTATGCAGACGGTTATCCGCGCCACTGCAGCACCGGCACGCCCGTGCTGGTGGCGGGGGTGCGCACACGCATGGTCGGTCGCGTCAGCATGGACATGATCACGGTGGACCTCACGCCGGTGCCTCAAGCTGCGTTTGGTGCGGAGGTCACGTTGTGGGGCAGGGCGGGCAATGGGCAGGTGCTGCCGATTGATGAAGTCGCCCGGGCGGGCGGCACCGTGGGTTACGAGCTGATGTGCGCGCTGGCGCCGCGCGTGCCGGTTCAGGTGGTGTGATCGGCGATGAGAACTTAGCCTTCCCGGTGCGCTACGGGCCGAGCTTTGGGGTCGGGTGGTAAAGGCCAAGCTTCCAGCGCCTTAGGTAGTCAAATCGCGAGCATGGGTCGCTTCTGCCATACGTGTACAGCCAAGTCAAATGAGACTCACGAGATGAGCACGGAAAGGCCAGGCCCCTTGCGTTTAACAACCATCAATACAGCTTGTGCACCCGCGCATGCAGCCGTGACAGCCCCAGCAGCACATCGGTAAACGGCGTCGCCACACCAGTCATCTGCCCCAGCTCCCGCACCACGGTCACCAGCGCGTCCAGCTCTACCGGGCGGCCGGCGTCCACGTCCTGCAGCATGGAGGTGCGAAAGGCGCCCAGCTTCATGGTGATCGCGTGGCGGTCTTCGGGTTGCTGGTCGATCGGGATGCCGATGCGCGCGCCAATTTCTTTGGCTTCCAGCATCACGCGCGAGATGAAGCCGCGCACCAACTCATCGCCCATGATCAGGTCGGTCGTCGCGCCCGTGAAGGCGCTGATCGGGTTCACCGTCATGTTGCCCCAGAGCTTGTACCAGGTGTCCCTCTGGATCTGTTCGGACAGCACCATCTCGAAGCCTGCCGAAGCCAGCATCCCCACCAGCGCCTGCACACGCGCGGTCTTCTCGCCAGACGGCTCACCGATGATCAGCTTGTTACCGAAGTGATGCTTCACAAAGCCGGGGCTGTTCAGGGCAAAGCTCGCATGCACCACACCGCCGACGATGTGCTTGCCCGGGATCGCCGCAGCCAGTGCACCATCAGGATCGACAGCTGACAGGCGCTTGCCCTGGTAGTCACCTCCAAAGCCTTCAAAGAACCACCAGGGAATACCGTTCATTGCTGTAAGCACAACGGTGTCCGGCCCGATCAGCGGCGCTATGGCATGGGCAACAGCTGCCATCGCCGGCGCCTTGACCGCAATGATCACCAGCTCCTGTACGCCCAGCTCCGCTGGGCTGGCACTGGCGCGCACCGGTGCGCTGTGCACCTCGCCGCCCATCTCCAGCCGCAAGCCATGCTGCTGCAAGGCTGCAAGCGTTGCGCCGCGAGCGACCACGCTCACCTCATGACCCGCCGACGCAAGCCGAGCACCGATCCAGCCGCCAATGGCGCCGGCGCCGTAAATACACACTCGCATGAAAGCCCTTAGTTTTTGTAGCTGGTGTCAATGCGGTCGACCTGCCGCACCAGCGCGTCAAACACGTCCTGGCCGGCGCCGAATTTCGCGTCAAACTGGAAGGCGTCGTGCGTGGTCTTGATGGCCACGGCCTCGGTCACGGCAAGCGCCGGCCCGAGCGAACTTTGCGCCAACTGGATCTCGCAGGCGCGCTGCAGCGTCCACAGCCGCACAAAGGCCAGCGGCAGCGTGGTGCCCCAGGCCAGCAGGCCGTGGTTGCGAAGGATGACCAGTGGCTTGTCGCCAATGTTGGCCAGCAAACGCGGCGCCTCGTCTGCATGGATGGTGATGCCTTCAAAGGCGTGATAGCCCACCATGCCGTGCAGCTGGGCCGAGTAAAAATTGTTCTGGGCCAGGCCGCCCTGGGTGCAGGCCACGGCCAAGCCCGCCGTGGTGTGGGTGTGCATGACGCAGTGCGCGTCAGGCATCGCATCATGGATGGCGGCGTGCACCGTGAACCCGGCCGGATTGACCGGCCAAGGGTTGTCGTCCAGCTTGTTGCCCTTGAGATCAATCTTGAGCAGGTTGCTGGCGGTGACCTCGGAGTAATGCAGGCCAAACGGGTTAATGAGAAATTGCTTTTGATTGCCCGTCACACTGTCCGGCAGCCGCACCGTGATGTGGTTGTAGATCATCTCCGTCCAGCCCAGCATCGCGAAAACGCGGTAGCACGCGGCCAGCTGCACACGCTCCTTCCATTCGTCGGGATGCATGGCGCCTGGAGATGGTTTCAACACAGCATTCATGGTGCGTACTCGGGGGTGAGCTCAGGCGTCTGCTGTAAAGCCAACTGCTTTCACGATGGGAGCCCACTTGGCCGTGTCGCGCTTCAAAAGGTCTGTCAGCTCGGACGGTGTCGACGACATCGCTTCCAGACCAAAACCGGCCAAACCATCGATCACGTCCTTCTGCGCCAATGCAGTCTTCAATGCGGCGCTCATGCGGGCCGCCACGTCAGCCGGCGTACGGGCGGGCAGCAGGAACGCAAACCACTCGCTGTGCGTCACATTCTTCAGGCCCTGCTCTTCATAGGTTGGCACATCGGGGGCGAAGCGGCTGCGCTTGGTGCCGGACACACCCAGGATGCGGACCCTGCCGGTCGGCAGGTGCTGGGTCAGGTCGCCGATGGGGCCGGACACAGCCGAGATGTTGCCGCCCAGCAGGTCCAGCATGGCCGGCTGCGTGCCCCGGTAGGCGGCGTGCTTCATGTCGATGCCGGCGTCCTTGCCCAGCAGCGCGCCGATGAAGTGCGGCGTCGAGCCCGCAGCGGGCGAGCCGAAGTTGGCGCCTGCCGGGTTGGCCTTGGCCCAGGCCAGAAACTCGGGCACGTTCCTGACGGTAAGCGGCACGGCCGGGCCCACGGCCAGGCCAAAGTCAAACACGCAGGCGAGCGACGCAGGGGTCAGGTCGACCATCGGGTCGTAAGGCAGCTTTTTGTAGATGTGCGGGTAGATGGTGAGGATGGAGGTGGGCGTCTGCAGCAGCGTGGCGCCATCGGGCTTGGCCTCCTTGACGAACTGCACCGCGATCTGGCCGCCCGCGCCGGTTTTGTTCTCGACCACGGCGGTGGTGGCATAACCCGGTGCCATGCGGGTGGCCACGCGCCGGCACAGCGTGTCGGACGTGCCGCCGGCTGCAAAACCGGTGACGATCTTCAGGTTGTCCATGGCCTGCGCAAAGGCGGTCTGGCCCAGGCTGGCCAGAAAGGCCGAGGCGCCTGCGGTCTGGATGAGGTGGCGGCGTGAAAGGGTCATGGGAATATCTCCGGGTTGGTTGGGATGCAGCCGGTCATTTTCCGGCAAAGCTGGGGGGACGCAGCGGGGGTTTCACCTGCTTTTCCCCGTTCAATAGACCTTGCCGGCTACTGCTGCAGGCGCGGTCACCCCACTCTTGAACCGCGCAGCCAGCTCGCTGGTGTGGCGCGCCAGCAAAGCGGTGTCTATGCCAACGGCCACAAACAGAGCGCCCAGGTCCAGGTAGTGGCGGGCCAGCGCTTCATCCGGCGTGAGAATGCCGCAGGCCTTTCCAGAATTGTTGATGCGGCGGATCGCGTCCTCAATTGCGGCTTGCACATCCGGGTGGCCGGAGTTGCCGACATGGCCCATGGAGGCAGACAGGTCCGCCGGGCCGATGAAGACGCCGTCGATCCCTTCCGTGGCAGCGATGGCGTCCAGGTTGTCCAGGGCAAGTTGCGTTTCGGCCTGCACCAGCAGGCAGATCTGGGCATTGGCCTCTGTGGCGTACTGCGGGTAGCGGCCCCAGCGCGAGGCGCGGGCGCCGCCCATGCCCCGGATGCCGCCACCACTGCCGCTGCCCTGCGGGTAGCGGGTAGCCCGCACCAGCGTCGCAGCCTGTTGTGGTGTATCGACCATCGGCACAAGCAGTGTCTGCACGCCCACGTCCAGGTACTGCTTGATCAGCATCTCGCCGATGTGTCCGTGGCCCATGGGCACGCGCGCGATCGGGTGGGACGGGTACGGCGCAATCGCCTGCAGTTGCGCAAGCAGGCTGCGCAAGTCGTTGGGGGCATGCTCGCCGTCCACCAGCAGCCAGTCAAAGCCTGCGCCGGCGCAGATCTCGGTCGCGTAAGCATCGGCCAGGCCCAGCCACAGGCCGATCTGCGGCTCTTTGTTGGCAAGGGCCAGCTTGAAGGTATTGACGGGTGTTTTCATTGGACGGTTCCTGGTCAGACAAAACGGAATTCAAAGCGGCCGAGCGCGCCGTAGTCGGCGTCAAACACATCGCCTGCCTTGGCGGCAACAGGCCGCGTGAACGAGCCGGCCAGCACCACCTCACCGGCCACCAGAAACTCAGCCCAGGGCGCCAGCTTCATGGCCAGCCAGGCCACACCAACCGCGGGGTGGCCCTGCACGCCTGCGGCCAGGCCGGTCTCTTCCACCACGGCGTTTTGCCGCAGGATCGCGCCGCACCAGGGCAGGTCCACCTC
>JACMQX010000008.1 GCA_014376765.1 Ramlibacter sp.
GGCTTCCAGATGATCATGGCCAGCGTCTGCAGCAGGATGGACATGCCGATGGCGGTGATCAGCGGCGCAAGCTTGGGGCTGTTGCGCAGCGGCCGGTAGGCGACCTTCTCGATGACGAAGTTCAGCGCGGCGGCGACGATGCAGGCGATGACCATTGCAATGATCAGGATGATCCAGCCGGGCGCGCCGGGCATGGCGTCTTTCATCAGGCCGATGATGGTCCAGCTCGTGAGCGCGCCGACCATGAGGACCTCGCCATGGGCGAAGTTGATGAGGTTGATGATGCCGTACACCATGGTGTAGCCCAGGGCTACGAGGGCGTACATGCTGCCAAGGACCAGACCGTTGATGATCTGTTGCAGCAGGATTTCCATAAGAGTTCTCCGTTTTCTTGATCGGCGCAGGAACAGCGGTGGCCGTGAACCCTCTTCATCGGCCTGCCTTGTGGGCTTTACCGTTCGTCTAGCAAAAAACCCGCCAGTGTTCGGTCGTTGGCGGGTTTGTGCGCGAATTGTAGGGCCATCAGTTTTTGGGGTTGTTGAGCTTTTTAAGTTCACGCAGCTTGTCGGCAATGCGGATCTCCAGGCCGCGCTCAACCGGCCGGTAAAACTCGGGCGCGTCCATGCCTTCAGGGAAGTAGGTCTCGCCCGCAGCAAAGCCGCCCTCTTCGTTGTGCGCGTAGCGGTAGTCCTTTCCGTAATCCAGCTGCTTCATCAGCTTGGTCGGCGCGTTGCGCAGGTGCAGGGGCACAGGCCGCGTGCCGTCCTTCTTGATCAAGGCCTTGGCCTCATTGAAGGCGGTGTAGACAGCGTTGGACTTGGGCGCCATGGCGAGGTAGACGACGCACTGCGCCAGGGCCAGTTCGCCCTCGGGTGTGCCCAGCCGCTCATAGACCTCGGTGGCGTCCAGCGCCATGCGCAGGGCGCGCGGGTCGGCCAGGCCGATGTCCTCGCTGGCCATGCGCACCAGCCGGCGGGCCATGTAGCGCGGATCAGCACCCCCATCGAGCATGCGCATGAACCAGTACAGCGATGCGTCCGGGTCGGAGCCGCGTACTGATTTGTGCAGCGCGCTGATGGTGTCGTAGAACTGCTCGCCGCCCTTGTCGTAGCGCCGCATGCGCTCACCCAGCACCTTGAGCAGCCAGGCGTCGGTGATGTTGGCCAGCTTTTCGCTGGCTGCCGCCACGGAGAGAGTCTCCAGGGTGTTGAGCAGGCGTCGCGCGTCACCGTCGGCATAGGCGACCAGCCTGTCCAGCGCGGCTTTCTCGAGCGGCGGCACGGCGACTATGGCCTGGGCCTTGGCCACGATCTGTTCAAGATCTGATTCCGACAGCGGTTGCAGTACGTACACCGCTGCCCGCGACAGCAAGGCCGAGTTCACTTCAAACGAAGGGTTCTCGGTGGTTGCGCCAATGAAGGTGAAAAGGCCGCTTTCCACATGCGGCAAAAAAGCGTCCTGCTGGCTCTTGTTGAAGCGGTGAACCTCATCAACAAACACGATGGTGCGGCGCGCCTCGCCTGGCCCGTCCGGGTTGCTGCCCAGCAGGCTGCCTTGCGCCACCAGCGCCTGCTCCACGGCCTCGCGAATGTCCTTCACGCCGCCCAGCACGGCGCTGATGGTGATGAAGCGTGCGTCAAAGGCATCGGCCATGAGCCGGGCAATAGTGGTCTTGCCAACGCCCGGCGGACCCCAGAGGATGCAGCTGTGCGGCTGACCGGATTCGAAAGCAATACGCAGCGGCATGCCTTCACCCAGCAGGTGCTGCTGGCCGATGACCTCGCCCAGCGTGTGCGGGCGCAGCCGTTCAGCCAGCGGTTGATGGGATGCGGTGACCAAGGCCAGTCGCCGCTTACTGGCGGATCACGTCCGCGCCAGCCGGCGGTTTGAAGTTGAAGGCCTCGGCGGCCAGTGATGGATTGACCTCGACCTTGCTGAAGCTCATGAGCGAGCGCTGGCCAAAGCTGTCCAGAATCTCCAGCGCCGCCAGCTCATTGCCCTTGAAGCCGATGCGCACGCTTTGCAGCTGCGCATCTTTGCTCTTGGGCGTGGCTACAGCCCATTGCATTCCGTCCTTCTCGGGGGAGGATTGCAAGTTGAAATCGGCCTGCAGGGCTTTCAAATCGGGGGCGGACGCTACCAGCGCTGCAGGAGTGGAGCCCAGCACTTGCGCCTGCTTGCGCGCTGTGACCTGGTTGAGGTCTACATCATGCAGCCACAGGGTCTGGCCATCGGCCACGATGGTTTGCTCAAAAGGTTTTTTGTAGAAGAACCTGAAACGGTTGGGCCGCAGGAATTCAAAGGTGCCGCTGGAGGTTTTGGTCCTCGAGACCTGCCCTTCCCTGGCCGGCGCCGTCACCACCTGGGTGAAATCGGCACGGCCCGAGCGGGTATTTTTGACGAAAGCCTCGAGGCTGCCCAGACCATCTGCGAAGGCGGACTGCGCGGCCGCAGACAGCAGCAATGCGGCGATGAAGAAGGTGTTTGTTTTGCTCATGATGAATAGACGCGGCCCAGGTCCGAACGTTCACTCCGCGCGCGCGGGAACCAGAATTTCACGCTGGCCACTCCCGGACATGGCGCTGACGAGGCCGGCTTTTTCCATGTCTTCCACCAGCCTGGCGGCACGGTTGTAACCAATCTTCAGATGTCTTTGCACGAGCGAGATGCTGGCTTTGCGGTTCTTGAGCACCACTTCGACGGCCTGGTCGTACATCGGGTCTTTCTCGCCGCCGCCGTTGCCGCCGCCCTCGCCTGCCGCATCGCCCTCACCGTCGAGGGTGCCGCCTTCGAGCACTCCGTCAATGTAGTTGGGCGCGCCCTGCGACTTGAGGTAAGCCACCACGCGGTGCACTTCATCATCGCTCACAAAGGCACCATGTACGCGGACCGGCAGGCCGGTGCCCGAAGGCATGTAGAGCATGTCGCCCATGCCCAGCAGGGCTTCGGCGCCCATCTGGTCAAGGATGGTGCGGCTGTCGATCTTGCTGGAGACCTGGAAGGAAATCCGGGTAGGGATGTTGGCCTTGATGAGGCCGGTGATCACGTCCACGCTGGGCCGCTGGGTGGCCAGAATCAGGTGGATGCCGGCGGCACGGGCCTTTTGCGCCAGCCGGGCAATCAGCTCCTCTATCTTCTTGCCCACCACCATCATCAGGTCGGCCAGCTCGTCGATCACGACCACGATATGCGGCACGCGCTCCAGCGGCTCGGGTGCGTCAGGCGTGAGGCTGAACGGGTTGTAGATGAACTCGCCTTTGGCCTTGGCCTCGTCGATCTTGTGGTTGTAGCCGGCCAGGTTGCGCACGCCCAGCTTGCTCATCAGCTTGTAGCGGCGTTCCATTTCGGCCACGCACCAGTTCAGTCCGTGCGCCGCCTGGCGCATGTCGGTCACCACGGGGGCGAGCAGGTGCGGGATGCCTTCATACACCGACATTTCCAGCATCTTGGGGTCGATCAGCAACAACCGCACGTCCCGGGCCTCGGCCTTGTACAACAAGCTCAAAATCATGGCGTTGATGCCGACCGACTTGCCAGAGCCCGTCGTACCGGCCACCAGCACATGCGGCATCTTGGCCAGGTCGGCCACCACGGCCAGGCCGGCGATGTCCTTGCCCAGGCCCATGGTGAGCATGGACTTGGCTTCGTTGTAGGTCTGCGAGCCAAGGATTTCGCTCAGCTTGATCGACTGGCGCTTGGCATTCGGCAACTCCAGCGCCATGTAGTTCTTGCCCGGGATGGTCTCCACCACGCGGATGGACACCAGGCTGAGCGAGCGCGCCAGGTCCTTGGCCAGGCCGACGATCTGCGAGCCTTTCACGCCCGTGGCCGGCTCGATCTCATAGCGGGTGACCACAGGGCCGGGTGACGCGAGCACCACGCGCACATCGACACCAAAGTCCTTGAGCTTTTTCTCGATCAGGCGGCTGGTCATCTCCAGCGTTTCGGGGGAGACGGTTTCCTGCTTGACCTGCGCCCCATCGAGCAGGTCCACCAGTGGCAGCTTGCTGTCTGGCAGCTCGTGGAACAAAGGCTTTTGCCGTTCCTTGGCCACACGGTCGCTCTTGGGAACGTCTACAAAGACGGGCTCGATCATCACCGGCACGGGGTGGTGCTCCCCGCTCTCGATGCGCTCTTCAATCACGATCTCTTCCCGCTCCCGTGCGGCCTGCTGGCCAAAGGCCAGGTCCTGCGCGATCTCGCGCTTTTCACGGCGTGTTTCGATCAGGGAATAGATCTGGGCGCCAATGCGCTCGGCCACATGGCTCCAGGAAAAGCGGAACACCATGGCCGCTCCGATCACGCCCAGGGCGATGCACAACAGGGCCGCGCCGTTAAAACCCAGCCACTTCACACTGAAGGGGCCCACGAGGTAACCGAGCACGCCGCCGGCGTGGCCCGGCAAGGCCGCCTCAAAGCGATAAAGACGCGACCATTCCAGTGTGGCACTGGCTGCAAGCAGCAGAACCAGCCCCGCCCAGAAGCCGAGGCTGCGCGTGCCTGACGCAGCCGCTGTTGATGCATGCGGCACGGCGGCTTCATCGCTGCGCATCCAGCGCGCCAGCCCTGACAGCCACGCCTTGAGGCCGGCGGCCACGCACCACCAGGCAGAAAAACCAAGCAGGTAGTAGCTGGCATCGGCCAGCCATGCACCCAGCCTGCCGCCCCAGTTATGGACCGGGCCGCCCACGCCCGATGTGGACCAGGCTGCGTCAAGCGCCGAATGGCTGACCAGCGCAAGCAACCAGAAGACGAGGCCGATCGCACCCAGGATCAGACCAATTTCATGGCCAAAACGGCCCACCCCGGTGCGGGTTTGCCCGGTGGCAGAGGATTGGGAATTCAGCGTGTTGAGCGAGTAGGTCATGAGCTAGGGCAACTTGGCCGCAAGCTTACCTGAAGAGGTGGCCCGCGAAAGGGGCCTGAGCATGTAATGACTGCTGTAACGGCGCCAGCAATTAGCCCAGCGTCGCCAGCCTGTCCTTGACGATCATCGAGCCGTTTTCCCGGGTTTCAATGAAGCCCCGTTCCTCCAGGTCCTTCATTACGCGGCTGACCATTTCGCGCGAGGCGCCCACCATCTTGGCAATGTCCTGGCGTGAGATTTTGTCGCGGATCAGCAGTTGGCCATCGGCGTCGGGCAACGCAAACTCAAGCAGGGCGCGCGCCACGCGGCCATACACGTCCATCAAGGCCAGGGACTCGATCTTGCGGTCGGCATGGCGCAGCCGTTGCACGAGGCCCTTCATCACCGCATACGCCATGGAGCTGTTTTCCGGCAGGCACCGCGCAAATTCGGTACGACCGAGCACCAGTACATCTGTCTGGACTTCGGCGCGGACGCTGGCCGAATGGGGCTCGTTGTCGATCAGGCTCATCTCGCCAATGTAGTCGCCCGGTTGCATGGTGGCCAGGATCACCTCGCGGCCACGCGCGTCAGCAGTGAGCACACGCGCACGGCCCGTCAGCAAAATGAAGAGGGCGTTGGACTTCTTGCCCTGCTCAACGATGGACTCGCCGCGCTTGAAACGGCGTTTGACAATCGCTTCCGAGACAGCCTCCGCCTGGACGGACGTCAGCATCGCGAAGAGGGGGACGCGGCGCAGCAGTTCCAGATTCGACAACATCGACATCGCATAACCTCCAGGAATCCCGTTCTAGGATGGATTCTTACAATCAACGGGATTGAAATGTAAAAACCCACAGGAGTGGTAGCCAGCTTGATACTGGCTTACACCGGCCCGAACTGTACACCGGGCCACTGCCCCTGCTCACACCCACATTAAACATGACAAGCACCAAACACGCCAAAGTCCTGATCCTCGGAAGCGGCCCTGCAGGCTACTCCGCAGCCGTTTACGCCGCCCGCGCCAACCTGCACCCGGTTCTCATAACCGGCATCGCCCAGGGCGGCCAGCTCATGACCACGACCGAAGTGGACAACTGGCCGGCCGATGTGCATGGCGTACAAGGTCCGGAGCTGATGCAGCGCTTTCAGGAGCATGCCGAGCGCTTCAAGACCGAGATCATTTTTGACCACATCAATGCGGTCGACTTCAGCAAACGCCCTTTCACGCTCAAGGGCGACAGCGGCGAGTACACCTGCGACGCGCTCATCATCGCCACCGGCGCTTCGGCCAAGTACCTGGGCCTGCCAACCGAGTCGGCCTTCATGGGCCGGGGCGTGTCGGGCTGCGCGACCTGCGACGGATTTTTCTACCGCGAACAGGTGTGCTGCGTGGTGGGCGGGGGCAATACAGCCGTTGAGGAAGCGCTGTACCTGTCAAACATCGCCAGCAAGGTTTACCTGGTTCACCGGCGCGACAAATTCAAGGCCGAGGCGATCTTGATCGACAAGGTGATGGACAAGGTCAAGGCCGGCAAGATCGAGCTCAAAATATTCCGCACGCTTGAGGAAGTGCTGGGCGACGCCAGCGGCGTGACGGGCGTACGGCTGAAGGACACGATGTCCGGCGAGACCGAGGACCTGGAACTCAAGGGTTGCTTCATCGCCATCGGCCATGCGCCCAATACCGAGATTTTCCAGGGCCAGGTAGCGATGGAAAACGGCTACATCGTGACGCAAAGCGGTCTGAAAGGCTTTGCCACCATGACCAGCGTCCCCGGCGTTTTTGCCGCCGGCGACGTGCAGGACCACGTTTACCGCCAGGCCATCACCAGTGCCGGCACGGGCTGCATGGCTGCGCTTGACGCGCAGCGGTACCTCGAGCAACAAGTCTGACGCTATAATGGAGGGCTTCGCTGGACGCAGGTCCGGCCGGTTACCGCCCCCGTCAGGGCGAGGTGAGGCGTCCATGTGAATGAACGCCGGGACGGTCAGGTTCAATGACCGTCAGTTATAGGAGTGTCCAAATGGCACGCGTATGTGAAGTTACGGGCAAAGGCCCAATGGTAGGGAACAATGTTTCCCACGCCAACAACAAAACCAAGCGCAGGTTCTTGCCGAATCTGCAATACCGCCGCTTCTGGGTCGAGACTGAAAATCGTTGGATTCGCCTGCGTATCAGCAATGCAGGTTTGCGCCTGATCGACAAAAACGGCATCGACTCCGTGCTCGCAGACCTGCGCGCACGTGGCCAAGCTTAAGGAACCATCATGGCAAAAGGCGGACGCGAAAAAATCAAGCTGGAATCCACTGCTGGAACTGGCCACTTCTACACGACAGACAAGAACAAGAAAACCATGCCCGAGAAAATGGCGATCATGAAGTTCGATCCCAAAGCTCGCAAGCATGTGCAGTACAAGGAAATCAAGCTGAAGTAATTCGGTTTGATATGAAGCAAAGCCGCCCCCGGGCGGCTTTTTTAATGCCTCCGATTTTCTTTGAATCGGCGCTCAATAACAAAAAAGCCTGGCTGCATGAGCAGCCAGGCTTTTTGTTGAAACCGATCAGTCGGTCAGGCGTGTGCCGACCGCAGCTTCTGCGAAAAGTCTTTGAGTGCAGCAACGCCACTGGCTTCAGCGCGGTGGCACCAGGCGGCCAGGTCGGCTGCGAGTTGCTGCTGCGAGCGGCTGGTGCTCAACCACATCTGGCGCAGCTCCTCGCGCATCACCACCATCTTGTCCAGAACAGGGTGCGCGGCGCGCGCCTCGGCCAGCTGGGACACGGCCTCTGCCGGCACCTTGTCTGCGTCGCGGTGCATCCAGCGTTGCGCGGCCTTGAGGACCGACACGTCGCCTTTACGCTCCTGCAGGGCGGCGATCTCGGCCTTGCAGACGCGGCGCATTTCACGGGCGTAGCCTGCCATGACTTCGTAGCGGTTGGCGATCAGCGCCTCCAGCGTCTTCTCGTCAGCCACAGGCTTGATTTCCCCGAGTTGCAGCTTGGGCGGCGTCTTCTTGACCGTAGCCCAGCCCACTTTTTGCATCATCTGGATGTACATCCAGCCGATGTCAAACTCATAGGGCTTGACCGAAAAACGGGCCGAGGTCGGGTAGGTGTGATGGTTGTTATGCAGCTCTTCACCGCCGATCAAAATGCCGATCGGCGAGATGTTGGTGCTGGCATCCGGTGCCTCAAAGTTGCGATAGCCCCAGTAGTGGCCAATGCCGTTGATGATGCCCGCCGCAGTGATCGGGATCCACAGCATTTGCACGGCCCACACGGCGGCACCCACACCGCCGAACAGGGCCAGGTCGATGATCAGCGTCAGCCCCACGCCTTGCCAGCTGAAGCGGGTGTACAGGTTGCGCTCGATCCAGTCGTTGGGCGTGCCCATACCGTACTTGGCAATCGTTTCCTTGTTCTTGGCTTCAGCGCGGTACATCTCCGACCCTTGCCAGAACACCATGTCAATGCCGCGCACCTGGGGGCTGTGCGGGTCATCAACGGTTTCGCATTTGGCGTGATGCTTGCGGTGAATCGCAACCCATTCCTTGGTCACCATGCCAGTACCCAGCCACAGCCACAGGCGGAAGAAGTGCGACGGGATGGGGTGCAGGTCCATGGCGCGGTGCGTCTGGGTGCGATGCAAAAAGATGGTGACGCCAACGATCGTGAGGTGCGTGGTCACCAGCGTGAACAGCACTATCTGCCACCAGCTCAAATTCCAGAGGCCGTGGCCGACCCAGTCAATAAAGGCATGGAGGACGGCCGAATCAGGTAACAACATAGTTGATTTGTCTCTCAAAAAAGATACATGGGTGCGGCAAACCCGCATTGCAAGGTATTTTAGGGTGGGGCCGTGCAAAACGGTTGATTTCTCACAACTTGTACCGGGTTACTGGCAAGCCGCTGCTCACTTTTTTTCCCACGTGGCTGCGAAAAATCCGTCCGTCGCATGCCGGTGCGGCCACAGCCGCAGGTACTCGGTGCCTGTTACGGGGCCGCTGCACAGGCCAGCAGCACCTTGTACTTCCAGATTGGACAGGATTTCAGCCGCGGGCAGTGGGGTGAAGTCACTATTGACCTCGGAAAACGCCTGGGCAATCGCCTCGTTTTCAGCCGGCAGGATGCTGCAGGTGGCGTAGACCAGTCGGCCACCCGGCTTGAGCAGGCGCGCGGCGCTCTGCAAAATCGCAGTTTGCTTGACCACCATCTCCTCCACCGATTTGGGGCTCTGGCGCCACTTTAGGTCCGGGTTGCGCCGCAAGGTACCCAGGCCCGAGCAGGGAGCATCCACCAGCACCCGGTCGATCTTGCCGGCCAGGCGCTTGATGCGGTCGTCGCGCTCATGGGCAATGGCGGCCGGGTGCACATTCGACAGGCCGCTTCGCGCCAAGCGTGGCTTGAGAGCGTCCAGCCGGTGGGCCGAGGTGTCAAAGGCGTAGAGCCGGCCGGTGTTGCGCATGGTGGCGCCTATGGCCAGGGTCTTGCCGCCGGCACCCGCGCAGAAGTCCACGACCATCTCGCCGCGTTTGGCGTCCAGCAGCAGGGCCAGCAGTTGCGAGCCTTCGTCCTGCACCTCGACCGCGCCCCGGGTGAACACGTCCATTTTGTTGATGGCCGGCTTGCCGTCTATTCGCAGGCCCCAGGGGGAATGCGGTGTGAGGGAGGCCTTAATGCCTTCCTTGGCGAGTTCCGCCTGCACTTGCGGCCGCTTGGCGTTCAGCATGTTGACGCGCAGGTCCAGCGGCGCGCTTCGGGCCAGGCTGTCCACCAGCGCCCAGAATTCATTGCCAAGCTGCGCCTTCAAGGGTTGGACCAGCCAGTCGGGCAGGTTGTGGCGGTGCATGTCCAGCAAGCCCGGGCCGGTGCCTGTGGGCAGCACTGCGTCGCAGGCCTGTAGCCAGGCTTTTTCGTTGTCGGTGAGCGCTGCGGCCAGAAAGTCGCGTGGGCCGTGGTAACCCAGAATCGCAAGGCGGCGCTCCTTGGGGCCGCTGCCGCCTTGGGCCAGCGCATCAAACAGCAGCTTCTTGCGCAGCACGGTGTAGACGGTTTCTGCCAGCGTGGCCCGCTCACGCGGCCCAAAAGCGTATTTGGCGCGGTTCTCGCGAAAGTAGTGCGACACCACCGAATCAGCGGGATGGTCGAATTTGAGGGTGAGCTTGACGAGTTCGGAACACGCGTCGAGCAAAGCTTTAGGATGCATAACCCTCTATTGTCCCACCCCCACCCACACGCCAAAGACTTTGCACGTCATGTCCCACGAACTGCCGCCCCTGATCCAGACGCCACCCGGGCTATACCGGCACTACAAAGGTAACTTATACGAGGTGGTGGGGACGGTGCGACACAGCGAATCGCTGGAACCCATGACGCTGTACCGCGCGCTGTACGGCGAGCATGGGCTGTGGGTGCGGCCAGCCGCCATGTTCAATGAAGACGTCGTGATTGACGGCGTGCGGCAAGCACGGTTTACACCTGTGCCGTCAGGCGCCGCTTAAAGCGCTTCAAGCAGCTCCCGGATCGCCTTGGGGTAGAGGATGTGCTCCTGGCTCAACGCCCTGGCTGCCAGCGCCTGCGCTGTGTCGCCCCGCAGGATCGGCATGACGGCCTGCGCAAGAATCGGTCCGTGATCCAGGTCGTCCGTCACGCGGTGCACCGTCACGCCGGCCACCTTGCAACCGGCGTCCAGCGCGCGCTGGTGGGTGTTGAGCCCGGCAAACGCGGGCAACAGTGAGGGGTGGATGTTCACCATTCGACCCTCGTAGCGCTTGACGAAGCCGGGCGTGAGGATGCGCATGAAACCCGCCAGCACCAGCAAGGCCGGCTCGTGCCGGTCAATCGCCTTAGCGAGTGCAGCGTCAAAGTCCTCACGCGAGTCAAAAGCCTTATGGTCCACTGCCTCGGCGGCAATGCCGCGCTCCTGTGCAAACTCAAGACCCTGCGCATCCGGCCGGTTGCTGATCACGGCAGCAACGCGCGCCCCGAACCGCTCGCCCCAGCGCTCTTTTTCGCAGGCCTGAACGATGGCGGCCATATTGGAGCCCGCGCCGGAGATCAAAATAACGATGTTTGGCATTGACAGGTTTTACTCAACGGCCACCCAGGCCCCTCAACTGAAAACGGAATTATCACCTTGCGAATCCTCTCCCCCAATGAAACGCGCGTGCTGGGCACCCTTATGGAAAAGGCACGCACCGTGCCCGACAGCTACCCCCTCACCCTCAACTCGCTGATCTCCGGCTGCAACCAGAAAACCAGCCGCGACCCGCTGATGGCGATGAGCGACGCGCAGGCCCAGTCTGCGCTCGACTCCCTCAAGCAGTTGAGCCTGGTGTTCGAAGCCAGCGGCAGCCGCGTGACGCGCTGGGAGCACAACTTCCAGCGCGTGGTCGGCGTGCCCGAGCAGTCCGCCGTGCTGCTGGGCCTGCTGATGCTGCGAGGGCCCCAGACCTCGGGCGAGCTGCGCATCAACACCGAGCGCTGGTACAAGTTTGCCGACATCTCGTCGGTGGAAGGCTTTCTTGAAGAGCTGCAGGACAGATCCGCCGAAAAAGGCGGTCCGCTGGTAGTGAAGCTGCCGCGCGCCCCCGGCATGCGCGAGCAGCGCTGGGCGCACCTGCTGTGCGGCCCAGTCGAGGCGTCGCAAGCTGCCGGCGATGAAAGCGCAGACGCCGTGCCCAGCGCCGGCGAAATCGGCCACCTGCACACCCGCCTGCATGTGCTGGAAAACGAGGTAGCGCAATTGCGTGACACGGTGCAAAAGCTTTACAACGAACTGGGCTTGTCGCAACCCGGACAGACTTGATCGAACGCTCGTGCTAAAACCCGGTTCCGACCTGGAGATACCTCATGGATTTGGCTTTTACCCCTGAAGAACAGAAGTTTCGCGAAGACATCCGCGCCTGGGTGCGCGAACACCTTCCGGCCGACATCTCACACAAGGTGCACAACGCCTTGCACCTGTCGCGTGAAGACATGCAGCGCTGGGCCAGAATCCTGGGCAAAAAAGGCTGGCTGGGGCATGGTTGGCCCAAGGAATTTGGCGGCCCCGGCTGGAACGCCATCCAGAAGCATTTGTTTGAGGAAGAATGCGCCCTTGCCGGTGCGCCCCGCGTCGTTCCGTTTGGCCCGGTGATGGTGGCCCCGGTCATCATGGCCTTTGGCTCGCCCGAGCAGCAGCAACGCTTCCTGCCCGGCATCGCCAGCGGCGAAGTGTGGTGGAGCCAGGGTTACAGCGAGCCGGGATCGGGCTCGGACCTGGCCTCCCTCAAGACCCGCGCTGAGCGCAAGGGCGACAAATACATCGTCAACGGCCAGAAAACCTGGACCACGCTGGGCCAATACGGCGACTGGATGTTCAACCTCGTACGAACCTCGACCGA
Source organism: Ramlibacter sp. (assembly GCA_014376765.1). Taxonomy (GTDB): domain Bacteria; phylum Pseudomonadota; class Gammaproteobacteria; order Burkholderiales; family Burkholderiaceae_C; genus JACMQX01. The sequence continues at coordinate 12,232 of JACMQX010000008.1, forward strand.
AGGCAAGCCCCAGACCGGCATCAGCTTCCTGGTGCTCGACATGAAGTCCCCGGGCGTCACCGTGCGGCCCATTCGGCTGCTGGACGGTGAATGCGAGGTCAATGAAGTGTTCTTCGACAACGTCGAAGTGCCGGCCGTGAACCTGATCGGTGAAGAAAACAAGGGTTGGACCTACGCCAAGCACCTGCTCAGCCACGAGCGCACCAACATTGCCGACGTGAACCGGACCAAGCGCGAGCTTGAGCGTTTGAAGCGCATCGCCAAATTGGAAGGCGTCTATGACGACCTCCGTTTTCGCGACGAGATCGCCAAGCTCGAAGTTGACGTGGTCGCGCTCGAGATGCTGGTCCTGCGCGTGCTGTCGGCCGAGAAATCGGGCAAGCAATCGCTGGACATCGCAGGCCTGCTCAAGATCCGCGGCAGCGAGCTGCAGCAGCGCTACACCGAGCTGATGATGCTGGCCGCAGGCCCCAGCAGCCTGCCGCTGATCCGCGAAGCCATGGAAGCCGGCTGGCAAGGCGACTTTCCCGGCCATGTATTCGCGGCGCCGCTGGCCTCTACCTACTTCAACATGCGCAAGACCACCATCTATGGCGGCAGCAATGAAGTGCAAAGAAACATCGTGTCCCAGTTTGTGCTGGGCTGAACAAGGACTATTCATGGACTTCGATTTCACTGACGACCAGGAATCCCTGCGCGACGCAGTACGCAAATGGGTGGACAAGGGCTACAGCTTCGACCGCCGCCGCGCGATCACCGGGGCAGGCGGGTTCGACAAGGCGGCATGGAGCGAGATTGCCGACCTGGGCCTGTGCGGCCTCTACATTTCCGAAGCCGATGGCGGGATGGGCTTCGGCCCCGTGGAGGGCATGGTGGCGATGGAAGAGCTGGGCCGCGGCATCGTGCTCGAGCCATTTGCGCAGGCGCTGATTGCCGGCGGTGTACTCAGCGGTTATGCACCCGCTGAAGTGAAGTCCGCATGGCTGCCAAAGGTCGCCTCCGGTGAAGCACTGGTGGTGCTGGCTTACCTGGAGCAAGGTGCCCGCTACAAGCTGGACGCCTGCAAGACCAGCGCTGCCAAGGCAGGCAGCGGCTGGGCGCTGACCGGAGCCAAGACCGTGGTGCCGGCTGGCGACCAGGCGGATGCTTTCATCGTGCCCGCCACAGCGGACGGGAAGATCGCCCTTTTCCTTGTCGAGCGCACTGCGGCAGGCGTCACAACGCGCGGCTACGGCACACAGGACGGAGGGCGCGCCGCCGAGCTGATGCTGGCCCAATCCCCCGCAACGCTGATCACGGCCGATGGCCTCACAGCGCTGGAGCATGCGGTCGACATCGGCATTGCCGCCGTTTGCGCTGAAGCGGTGGGCGTGATGGACAAGACCCTTGCCATCACCGCCGAATACATGAACACCCGCAAGCAGTTCAACGTGGTCATCAGCAGCTTCCAGGCGCTGCGCCACCGCGTGGCCGACATGAAGATGCAGCTGGAGCTGGCCCGCTCCATGAGTTATTACGCCTCACTCAAGCTCAATGCGCCTGCCGCTGAACGCAGCCGCGCGTTGGCCCGCGCCAAGTACCAGCTGGGTGTGTCCATGCGCTTCATCGGCCAGCAGGCGGTACAGCTGCACGGCGGCATCGGCGTGACGGATGAATACGTCGTAAGCCACTACTTCAAGAAACTTACGCAGCTGGAAATGACCTTCGGCGACACGCTGCACCAGTTGGGCCGGGTGTCTGACCAGATGCAGGAAACAGCCGGGGTGTTTGCCTGATGTGGACCCGCAGGGCGTGGCACCGCCTGGTGCTGATGGTGTCGGCGGGCCTGGTGCTTGCCAGCTGCGCGGCCAGGCCTTCGATGGAAGACACGCCGCCGGTGGTATTCGTGCACGGCAACGGCGACACAGCCGCCCTGTGGATGACCACCCTCTGGCGCTTCGAATCCAGCGGGTGGCCGCGTGACCGCCTCCACGCGATCGACGCTGCCTACCCGCTCTCGCGTGACGACGACACCAAGCCCCAGCCCGGCCGCAGCTCAACGGCCGAAAGCATGGCGCTCCTCAAAGCTGAAGTTGAAAAAGTGCTGAAGGCCACGGGCGCATCCCGCGTCGTGCTGGTGGGCAACTCGCGCGGCGGCAACGCCATTCGCAACTATGTGCAAAACGGCGGCGGCGAACGGGTGGTGAGCCATGTGATCCTGGGCGGCACACCGAACCATGGCGTCTGGGCGATCAAGGACTTCCGCGAAGGCAACGAGTTCTCCGGCACTGGCCCGTTCCTCACCGCGCTCAATGCGCCAAAGAACGCGGCGGGTGATGAAGTCACCGGCCCGGTGAAGTGGATGACGCTGCGCTCGGACAACAACGACAAGTACGCACAACCCGATGGCTTGTGGATTGGTGCGAAGGGCAAGCCCACCAACGTGACCTATGAGGGCCCTGCTCTCAAGGGTGCAACCAACATCGTCCTGCCCCGTGTGGACCACCGGGAGACGGCTTTCTCGCAGGCCGCGTTCAATGCGATGTACGGCTTCATCACCGGCCGCTCGCCCCGCGCCCCGGGCGTCGAGCCGGAAGCGCAGGTGGTGCTCAATGGCAGAGTCACCGGCCTGGGTGTGGATTCACTTGACCCGAAGTCTGGCAATGTTGCGAACAACCTGCCTGTGCCCGGCGCGCAACTGCTGATTTATGCCACAGACGCGGCTACGGGTATGCGCCAGGGCAGCGCGGTGCACACGCGCACGGTCGGCGCTGACGGTGTGTGGGGCCCGTTCAACGCGCAGCCCCTTACCTCCTATGAATTCGTTGTCGCAGCGCCAGGTTACGCCACCACGCACATCTACCGGAGCGCCTTCCCGCGCTCAACGGCCGTGCTCAACCTGCGTGCAGAGCGCATCGCCGATGCCGACAAGGACGCAGGCGCCATCGTGAGTTTCAGCCGGCCGCGCGGCTACTTTGATCCGGCGCGTGACCAGATGCGCTTTGACGGGCAGACCAGCTTGCCGGGAGTGTTGCCCGGCGCAGGTGTGGCCAACTCGAAGATCAAACTTCAGGATGTGCCCGAGCGCCCCTTCGTAGCGTCATTCAATGGTGAGACGATCGCAGCACGCGCCTGGCCGGCGGGTCAAGGTCACCAGACGGTGATCGAGCTGCACTACTGATAATTTGCAGGAAGCCTGTCATCCCGGACTTGATCCGGGATCCATAGCGCGGTGAAGCAGCGCCGATTTGACGCCAGCGTGGATCGCGGATCAAGTCCGCAACGACAACCCGTCAGCCGTATAGCCGCGACGTCTTCGGCAAATGCGCCATTAAAAACTCCATCTGGTCCGCCAGGATGCGGCGGTTGCGCAGGATGAAGTCCTCCCACAGGCTGGGCACATAAGGCGCGTACAGCAGCGGCATGTGCGCCTGCTCCGGCGTGCGGCTGCTTTTGCGATGGTTGCAGACCCGGCAGGCCGTGACGACATTCATCCAGCTGTCGATCCCGTTTTGCGCAAACGGGATGATGTGCTCACGGGTGAGTTCTTCTTCGTGGAAATGGGCGCCGCAGTAAGCGCAGATATTGCGGTCGCGGGCAAAGAGCTTGCCGTTGGTGAGGCCTGGCTTGAGGTCAAACGGATTGATGTTGGGCACGCCCTTGGTGCCAATGATGCTGTTGATGGTGATGACCGACTGCTCGCCCGTCATGGCGTTGTGGCCCCCGCGGAAGATGGCCACCTCGGCCCCGACTTCCCAGCGCACCTCTTCGGCGGCGTAGTGCAGCACAGCCTGCTCCAGCGAGATCCAGCTCTGGGGCAGCCCTTGGGCAGACAGCTTCAAGACCTTCAAATCACGCCTCCATCTACAAGTGAAAAAACACCGGACCGGGAACGCAAACGCCTTCAACCTCAATGCATCACAATATACATTGTTTTCGTGGCAACCCGGCGTCAGGCGCTTGTCGGGCGGGCGCGATCTGCTATCAAAAAGATACCAAGCCTGTTCATCCATGCGAGTCTTCAGAGGTTTCAACCACACCGGCATTGCGCCCGCATGCGCCCTGACCATCGGCAACTTTGACGGCGTGCACCGCGGCCACCAGGCGATGCTGGCACTGCTCAACAACGAGGCGCAGCACCGCGGCGTGGGCAGCTGCGTCATGACCTTCGAGCCGCACCCCCGCGATTACTTTGCTGCCGCAGCCCGCAAGCCGGAGCTCGCGCCCGCACGCATCGCCACCTTGCGCGACAAGCTCACTGAACTGGACCGCTGCGGCGTGGACCAGTGCGTGGTGCTGCCGTTTGACGCGCGGCTGTCGTCCCTCTCACCGCTGGACTTCATCAACCAGGTGCTGATCAAGGGCCTGGGCGTGAGGTACGTGCTGGTGGGCGATGACTTCCGCTTTGGCGCCAAACGCGCCGGTGATTACGCGATGCTCGACGCCTTCGGCAGCAGCCACGGCTTTGATGTGGCCCGCATGAACAGCTATGAAGTCCACGGCCTGCGCGTCTCCAGCTCGGCCGTGCGGGACGCCCTGACCCGCGGTCAGATGGACGCCGCCGCACGCCTGCTGGGCCGGCCCTACAGCATCAGCGGCCACGTGGTGCATGGGCGCAAGCTCGGGCGCGACCTGGGCTATCGCACCCTCAACCTGCGCTTTGCCCACTGGAAGCCGGCGGCCAGCGGCATCTTCGCGGTCCAGGTGCATGGCCTCACAAATGCAGAAAATTTGGCGCCCCTTGTTGGCGTGGCCAACCTGGGCATCCGGCCCTCGATCGACGCAAACGACGTAAATGGCGGGCGCGTGCTGCTGGAGACCTACTGCCTTGACTGGCCGGCTTCCCTGGGCGCCGATGGTGGCTACGGTAAAATCATCCGGGTGGAACTCCTACATAAACTGCACGACGAACTCAAGTACGACGGCCTGGACGCTCTCATGGCGGGCATTGCCAAAGACTGCGAGGACGCGCGCGCCTGGTTTGCTTCCACCCACCGCCAAACCACCCGCGACCGAATTTGATGCGGTGTGCGAATGCGGCAGTGGTCTCTTACGACCTGCCGCACCCCACGCCGCACACCCAACCGCTGCCCACGCCCTCCCTTGCCTTTGCGGGCAAATTCCACACGCACCGTTTCTGGCCCTGCATATGAACGACAAAACCGCCCCTTCAGACACCCCCGGCAAGACCGACTACCGCGCCACGCTCAACCTGCCTGACACCCCCTTCCCCATGCGCGGCGACCTGCCCAAGCGCGAGCCGGGCTGGGTCAAGGAATGGGACGAGCAAGGCCTGTACAAGCGCCTGCGCGACGCCCGCCACGGCGCGCCGAAATTCGTGCTGCATGACGGCCCGCCCTACGCCAATGGCCAGATCCATATGGGCCACGCCGTCAACAAGATCCTGAAGGACATGATCGTCAAGGCCCGCCAGCTAAAGGGCCTGGACGCGATCTATGTGCCCGGCTGGGACTGCCACGGCCTGCCGATTGAAAACCAGATCGAAAAATCATTTGGCCGCAACCTGAGCCGCGACGAGGTGCAGGCCAAAAGCCGCGCCTACGCCACCGAGCAGATCTCCCTGCAGCGCGAAGACTTCAAGCGGCTGGGCGTGCTCGGCGAGTGGGACAACCCCTACCTCACGATGAATTTCGCCAACGAGGCCGACGAGATCCGCGCGCTCAAGCGAATCATCGAGCGCGGCTTTGTCTACCGGGGCCTGAAGCCCGTGTACTGGTGCTTTGACTGCGGCTCGTCGCTGGCCGAGTTCGAGATTGAATACGCCGACAAAAAATCCCAGACGCTGGACGTGGGCTTCAAGTGCGCAGAGCCTGAAAAACTCGCTGCCGCTTTTGAGCTGATGACGCTGGGCAAACCCGCCTTCGCGGTGATCTGGACCACAACCGCCTGGACCATCCCCGCCAACCAGGCCCTGAACCTGAACCCCGAGCTGGAGTACGCACTGGTGGACACCGAGCGCGGCCTGCTGATCCTGGCCACCTCGCTGGTAGACAAGTGCATGGAGCGCTACGAACTTACCGGCACCGTCATTGCAACCGCCCTGGGCCGCAAGCTGGACCACATCAAGTTCGAGCACCCGCTGTTCAACGTGCATGAGGGGTATCACCGTTACGCGCCGGTGTTCCTGGCCGACTACGCCACGGCGGATGACGGCACCGGCATCGTCCATTCATCGCCCGCCTATGGCGTGGAAGACTTCAACTCCTGCGTGGCCAACGGCATTGCCTATGACGACATCCTGAACCCGGTGCAGGGCAACGGCCGTTATGAAGACACGCTGCCCCTTTTTGGCGGCCTGAACATCTGGAAGGCCGCGCCGCAGGTCATCGAGGTGCTGCGCGAGAACGACCGCCTGTTCGCAACCCAGACCATCACCCACAGCTACCCGCATTGCTGGCGCCACAAGACGCCGGTGATCTACCGCGCTGCCGCCCAGTGGTTCATCCGCATGGACGAGGGCGTTGGCGTGTTCACCAAGGACAAGGCGCCGCAGACCCTGCGCCAGCTCGCGCTCAACGCGATCGAGGAAACCAGCTTCTACCCCGAGAACGGCAAGGTCCGCCTGCGCGACATGATCGCCGGCCGGCCTGACTGGTGCATCAGCCGCCAGCGCTCCTGGGGCGTACCGTTGCCCTTCTTCATCCACAAGGACTCGGGCGAGTTGCACCCGCGCACCATGGAGCTGATCGACACCGCTGCCAACATGGTTGAGCAAGGCGGCATCGAGGCCTGGAGCAAGGCCACGGCCGAATCGCTCATAGGTGCCGACGCCGAGCAGTACTTCAAAAGCAACGACATCCTTGACGTGTGGTTTGACTCCGGCACCACGCACGACACCGTGTTGCGCCGCAGCCACGTCGCGCAATCGGCCTGGCCGGCCGACCTGTACCTGGAAGGCCATGACCAGCACCGCGGCTGGTTCCACAGCTCGCTGCTCACCGCCTGCGCCCTGTACGACCATGCGCCGTACAAGGGCCTGCTGACGCACGGCTTCACCGTGGACGCGCAGGGCCGCAAGATGAGCAAGTCGCTGGGCAACGGTGTGGACCCGCAGGAGACGAGCAAGAAACTCGGCGCGGAAATCATCCGCCTGTGGGTCGCTGCCAGCGACTATTCCGGCGACATCGCAGGCGACGAGAAGATCCTCGCCCGCGTGGTGGACGGCTACCGCCGCATCCGCAACACGCTGCGCTTCCTGCTGGCCAATGTGAGCGACTTCAACCCCGCGCAGGACGCCGTGCCGCTGCAGCAGATGCTGGAGATCGACCGCTACGCCATGTCGCGCGCGGCGCAGTTCCAGGCCGAAGTGCTGGCGCACTTTGAGGTGTATGAATTCCACCCGGTGGTCGCCAAGCTGCAGCTGTACTGCTCGGAAGACCTGGGCGGCTTCTACCTGGACATCCTGAAAGACCGGCTCTACACCACGGGCCCCAAGTCCCTGGCACGGCGCAGCGCCCAGACCGCGTTGTGGCAGATCACGCACGCCATGCTGCGCTGGATGGCGCCGTTTTTGAGCTTCACCGCAGAAGAAGCGTGGAAGATCTTTGGCAACTCAGACTCAATTTTTCTTGAAACCTACGCCGCACTCCCGGCGCAGGACTCAGCCCTGCTCGACAAATGGAGCCGCATCCGCGTGGCGCGCGAGCTCGTCAACAAAGACATCGAAACCCTGCGGGCGGACGGTAAGGTGGGCTCGTCGCTGCAGGCTGAAGTCAAGCTCACGGTGCCAATAGCCACGCATGGCGATTTGTGGGAAGCCCTGGCCAGCCTGGAAGGGGACCTGAAGTTCGCCTTCATCACCTCGTCCATCGAACTGGCGGCGGGTGATGCCTTCAGCATCACAACCACCCCCAGCACCACCACCAAGTGCGACCGCTGCTGGCACTACCAGGCCGACGTGGGCCAGGACGCGGCGCACCCCACGCTGTGCGGCCGCTGCACCAGCAACCTGTTCGGCTCGGGTGAAGAAAGAAGGTTCGCCTAAATGCCGTTCAAGAAATCATCTCCCGGCAGCATGCTGCCCTGGCTGGGATTGGCCCTGATCATCCTGATTGCGGACCAGTTCACCAAGGTGCTGATCATTGGCTACTACCGGCTGGGTGACAGCACCTATGTCACAGACTTTTTCAACATCGTGAGGGCGCACAACTCGGGCGCAGCGTTTTCTTTCCTCGCCGGTGCGGCAGGCTGGCAGCGCTGGTTTTTCACGGCCATTGGTGTGGCGGCGTGCGTCTTCATTGTGTGGATGCTCAAGTCGCACCCCGGCCAGAAGCTCTTCAGCTTTGCCATGGCCTGCATCCTGGGCGGCGCCATCGGCAATGTGGTCGACCGGCTGCTGCACGGTTATGTGGTGGACTTTCTCGACTTCCATGTGAACGCCTGGCACTTCCCGGCATTCAATGTGGCTGACAGCGCCATCACCATCGGCGCGATTAGCCTGATCATGGACGAGCTGCTCCGAGTGCGGCGCGGCAAGTAGGCGGGGGCGTCTGGTCCTAGTGCTCTATCTTGTCGCGTTCCTTGACGCAGTAGTCAACCAGCGCGTCAATTTCCATTGACTTGTCGAACACTGCATCTGCACCCAACTGGGCGCAGCGCCAGCGGATGTCCTGCGTGGCATGGTTGCTCAGCACGACCATTTTTTGCTGGGGTGAACGGTACTTGAAGGCTTCCAGAATGGCCAGGCCGCTGCCCTCCTTGAGGAAAAGGTCAATGATCGCCAAATCCCAGTAATTGGCGTTGCTGGACAGCCAGGCCTTGCCTTCGCTTTCGGTCTCGGCCGCGCCCACGGGTTCTACCAGCGCCAACTCGGTCAAGGTGGCAAACAGGTTCTCCCGGATGGTCGGGCTGTCCTCAACGATAAAGGCTCTGAATTTCATGGTCATTCCCAGGGGCAGTCGATACACGGCATCAGGAAACTGTCTGCCCGTTCGAATTTACCGTCACAGCCCTGACAAATATGCAGGGATGAAACCCGACGGCCTGTAGGAGAGCTCCTCAGTGCCCGGCACCGCCATCATGCGGCTTACAGCGCCGCACACAGAATGAGGGCAGCCTCCTGCGTGAAAGCGTTGCGGTACAGGCGCTCCCTCAGCGCGGCGCGGTCCAGCAGTTCAAACCGCCGGACTTCACCGTCCTGGTTGACCGGCGTCATACCGTGCGGCACCACTGCCCGGTACCAGTCAATCTGCTCGTTCATGTAACCGGTGCCACCGCCATCCGCGCAAGGCTTGTTGATGGTTATGCGCCCACCTGGGCTCAACTGGTTCAGCGCGGAAACAACGAGCCCCGCCTCTTCCCAGGTCTCGCGCGCCAGGGCCGTTTCAACACTGTCGGCCGCGGGCACCATGCCGCCCATCAAGGTGTCCCACAGGCCCGGGTCATTCGCCTTGTTGAGCGCCCGTTGTTGCACCCAGGCGCCGCCTTCGGGGGACAGCCCCACCAGGTGTACGGCATGGGTCGCGATGCCCAGCACGCGGACCACCGCGCGCTCCACGGTGCCCAGGCAGCGAGCCTGCGCGTCAGTGACCGCCAGTTGCTCGTCACGCCAGGCATGGGCGAGGCCCGCGCTGCGCAGGGCGTTTGCGATGAGCGCCAGGCTGGCGGTCAACTCGCCATGAACCTGCCAGCTATCGCCCCCCGCCAGCTCCGTTGCCGGGCTGCCGTTGGCCAGCCGCAACGGCGCGATGCGCTCCAGCACACCCGCCTCCACCGAGCCAAACACGGCATCGCCTGAACGCAGGGCAATTCGCGGGCGCAAGGGCTCAAGCCTGGCGCCTGCGCTCAGGGCTGCGTGCCAATGGGGGTCCAGGCCTTCCAGCATGGCGGTGCAGATCCGGGGGAAATCGTCCGTGCGCCAGGAGTCAGGGGCTCTCAGGCTCAGCGGCTTACAAGGTCAGGATGCTGCAGCCCGTGGTCTTGCGCGCTTCCAGGTCGCGGTGGGCCTGCTGCACCTGCTCCAGCGGGTAACGCTGGTCGATGCGGATCTTCACTTGCCCGCTGCTCACGGCGGCAAACAGGTCGTCGGCCATGGCCTGGGTGCTCTCGCGCGTGGCAATGTGGTTGAACAGCGTCTGGCGCGTGACATACAACGAGCCCTTCGCCCCCAGGATGCCCGGCGCAAACGGCGCAGCGGGGCCGGACGAATTGCCAAAGCTGGCCATCAGGCCGAAAGGCGAGAGGCAGTCCATCGACTTGTCCCAGGTGTCCTTGCCCACCGAGTCGTATACGACTTTCACACCCTTGCCGCCGGTGATCTCCTTGACGCGCGGCAGGAAGTCTTCACTCGAGTAATTGATAACGTGCGATGCGCCCATCTCCTTGGCCAACGCGCACTTGGCATCCGAGCCGGCCGTGCCGATCAATTGCAGGCCCATCGCCTTGGCCCATTGGCAGGCGATCAGGCCCACACCGCCGGCAGCGGCATGGAACAGCACAAAGTCACCCTCCTTCAAGCCGCCTTGCGGCTGCGTCTTGCGCAGCAGGTACTGCGCCGTCAGGCCCTTGAGCATCATGGCCGCGCCGGTTTCAAAGCTGATGTCGTCCGGCAACTTGCACACGCACTTGGCCGGCATGACTCGCACTTCGCAATAACTCCCGGGTGGCTGGCTGGCGTAGGCGGCGCGGTCGCCGACCTTCAGGTGCGTGACGCCGTCGCCCACCGCTTCCACGAGGCCGGAGGCTTCCATGCCCAGCTTGAGCGGCAAAGGCAAGGCATACAGGCCGGTGCGCTGGTAGACGTCGATGAAATTCAGGCCCACAGCCTTGTGGCGGATCCGGATCTCGCCGGGACCGGGTTCGCCCACAGTGACGTCCACAATCTTCATTTCTTCGGGCCCACCGGTGCGTTCGATCTGGACAGATTTGCTCATGTTGTTCTCCTGGTATTGATGGGTGACGGATCGGTGTGATGCGTCTGAATACGCCGCGCGAATTCGCAAAGATGGCCATGGTGCCACCAAACCGGGCAACGTGCAGCCTTGCGGTAAAGTCTCGCGATGCAACACATTGATCTGGCGCCGCCGTACCGGCTGGTCTTCGGGCGACACGGCCCGACACTCGTCAACCTGCAGGACGTTTACGTCGGTAATGCAATCGCCGCCTACGGCGAGTACGGCGAGCTTGAATTCGATTTCATGCGCAAGGTGATCCAGCCGGGCCGCGACGCAGTGGAAGTCGGCGCCAACATGGGCTCGCACACTGTGCCACTGGCGCGCGAAGTTGCGGCTCACGGCCGCCGCCTGCTTGCGGTGGAGCCGCAGCCCGTGGTGTTCCAGAACATGTGCGCCAATGTGGCGCTGAACCGCCTGCTCAATGTGCACACCGAAAACTGCGCCTGCGCCGACGCGCCAGGCTGGTTGTCGTTTGACACGCCCGACTACACCGCCACCGGCAACTTCGGCGGTGTCTCCATGCAGGTGCCTGCAGTCGCACGTGCCGGTGTGCAGCGCGTACGCAGCGTGCCACTGGACGATTTGCTCGATGAAAGCTGGAGCGTGGGCTTTCTCAAAATCGACGTCGAAGGTTTTGAGCAGCAGGTGCTGCAGGGTGCGCGCCACACCATCGCCCGCGACCGGCCAGTCATCTACCTGGAAAACGACCGCATTGAAAAATCCCGCGAGCTGATCGAGTGGCTTTGGGACGCTGGCTACAAGCTCTGGTTTCACATGCCCCAGCTGTTCAACCCGCAGAATTTCGCGCAGAACTCGCAAAACATCTACGGCAACATCATCTCGGTCAACATGCTGGCCGTGCCGGCGGACACCCAGGTGGACATCCCCCAGCCGCCACTGTCAGACGCCGGCTTCCATCCGCTCAGAGCCACCTGACGCTGCAGCCGCAGCGGAAGTGGCTGGCGCGGCAGGCGCTGCCTTTCCAGCAGTACCGAAGTTTTCAATGAACCAACGCCTCACCCCCGGCACCATCTTGCTGCTCCTCGTCCCACCCTTGATGTGGGCCGGCAACGCGATCGTCGGCCGCATGATGAATGGCCTCGTGCCGCCCATGACGCTCAATTTCCTGCGCTGGGCACTGGCCTTTGTGCTGTTGCTGCCGCTGGCCGGCTGGGTGCTCAGGCCGGGCAGCGGGCTGGTGGCCAGCTGGCGCCGCTTTGCCGTGCTGGGCTTGCTGGGCGTCGGGCTGTACAACGCCATGCAGTACCTGGCACTCAAGACCTCCACCCCGATCAACGTGACGCTTGTTGCAGCCAGCAACCCGATCTTCATGCTGGTGATCGGCACCCTGTTTTTCGGCCAGCGCATTGAGGCGCGGCAGGTGCTGGGGGCGGTGCTCTCACTGGCCGGCGTGCTGCTGGTGCTTGCGCGTGGCGAGTGGTCGCTGCTTATGCAACTGCAGTTGGTGTCCGGCGATTTGTTCGTGCTGGTGGCCACGGCCTCCTGGGCGCTGTACAGCTGGCTGCTTAGCCAGCGGAACGAACCTGAAGCGATCCGCGCCGACTGGGCTGCCTTCCTGCTGGCGCAGATTGTGTTCGGCCTGCTGTGGTCGGGCAGCTTCGCCGCCACCGAATGGGCGGTGACCGACGCGCACCTGACCTGGAGCTGGCCGGTAGCAGCTGCCCTGCTGTTTGTGGCCGTGGGCCCGGCCATCGTGGCCTACCGCTGCTACGGAATGGGCGTGCTGCGCGTAGGGCCGAACGTAGCCGCCTTCTTCGTCAACCTCACGCCGCTGTTCGCCGCACTGATGTCCAGCGTGCTGCTGGGCGAGGCGCCGCACACCTACCACGCGCTGGCATTTGTGCTGATAGTGGGCGGGATCGTGGTGTCCTCAAGGAAATAGTTGCGCCTTCGTGGGGGCCGTGGAACCGGCTTTGCCGGGCCACTGGCTTCGCCCCCCAGTGGGGGGAGCCGCGCAAAGCGCGCATCGGGGGGCGTCCTTCAATACGTCCCCGGGTAAGCTCCACCGTCCATCAAGACGTTCTGGCCCGTGACGTAGCTGGCATGCTGGCTGCACAAAAACGCGCACATGGCGCCAAACTCCGCAGGGGTGCCTAGCCGCTTGGCCGGCACAGCGGCACGCCGCGCTTCGAGAATTGCATCCACCGCCTGTCCCGTTTTCTCTGCTGTCCCCTTGGCCATGTTGCGGATGCGGTCGGTGTCAAACACGCCGGGCAGCAGGTTGTTGATGGTCACGTTGCTGGACGCCAGCTTGCTGGTGCGCGCCACGCCCGCCACAAAACCGGTGAGGCCGCTGCGCGCGCCGTTGGACAGGCCCAGCACATCGATCGGCGCCTTGACCGAGCTGGAGGTGATGTTCACGATGCGGCCAAAGCCGCGCTCGGCCATGCCGTCCACGCTCGCCTTGATTAGCTCGATCGGCGTGATCATGTTGGCGTCAACCGCCTTGATCCAGTCTTCGCGGTCCCAGTTGCGGAAGTCGCCCGGCGGCGGGCCGCCGGCATTGGTGACGATGATATCGAACTCCTTGCGCACCGCGAACACGGCCGCCCGGCCTTCTGCGGTGGTAATGTCGGCCGCCACGGCCGTGACCGTTGCTGATGCAGGGCGCGCCGGGTCGGCCAGCAAACCGGCAGCCGCTGCCTCCAGCACGGCTGCGCCGCGCGCGACGATCAGCACATGCACACCTTCACGGACCAGTGCCTGCGCGCAACCCAGCCCGAGGCCTTTGCTCGCGCCGCACACCAGCGCCCATTTGCCTGCAATTCCCAAATCCATAACAATCACCGCTTCCAAAGTAGTTCAGGAAAAACAATGATACGTGCAGGGATGAAGAACATCAGCAGATGGCCTGGGCATTGCCTGGCCGGCCTTCTCATGCTGACGGGCGCTGCGGCGCTGGCGCAAACGGAACAGGTTCTGGTCAAACGCGCCGCCGAGTTGCGCGATGCGCCCGGTGAGTCGGGCAAAAGCATGGGTGCACTGGCTTTGCAGACGCCGGTGACGCGGCTGGGCGAACGCCAGGGTCAGTGGATCAAGGTGAGTACAACTGGCGGCGCCACAGGATGGCTGCACATGTTTGATGTCACCTCGCCGAATGCGCCCAGTACGGGGGGAAATGCCGTCACTGGCGCGCTGCGTGGCGTGACCAGCTTCTTCAACAAAGGCAGCGGGCAGGCACAGGCCAACACCTACGCCACCTCCACGGTGGGCATTCGCGGCCTGGGGGCAACAGACATCTCCAATGCACAACCCGACCTCGCAGCGGTCGGCCGCGCCGAGGCGCTGCGGCTGGACGCAGGCCAGGCCCGGCAGTTTGCGCAGCAGGCGGCGCTCAATGTGCAGAACGTCGAGCCGTTGCCGGTACCGGCCAATCCGCGTGCGGCCAACACGAACCAGAACTTCAACCAGGGCAACACGCCATGAGCGCCGCATTCCGATTTCACCAACTGGCGCTCACCGCCGCACTGGCTGCCTGCTTGCCCTGCGCATTCGCGCAGAACCAGGATGCTGCCAAAGTACTCAACCTGTTCCAGGGCTTGATCAAGCCCGCGCAGCCACTTCAGCCTGTGCAACCTGTGCAGCCGCAGCAACTCAGCACCAACCCGCTGGCCAACATGCTTGGCAATGCAGTGGCGCCGGCAGCCCTGAACACCATCATCAACACCAACGCCACTCCCATCCCCAACAACGCGGCCAACCGGGGCGCCGAGCTGATCAGCATGCTGACGCAATCGCTCGAGCAGATCGACGAGCCGCGCGAGATTGAAATCGGCCGGCAACTCTCGGCCGTGCTGCTGGGCAGCAAGCCGCTGTACCCGGGCATGGCCGTGCAGCGCTACGTCAACCAGCTGGGCCGCTGGATCAGCCTGCAGTCGTCCCGTCCCGACCTGCCCTGGACCTTTGCCGTGCTGGACGACCCGGGCTTCAACGCCTTCGCAGCGCCCGGCGGTTTTGTGTACATCACCAGGGGCCTGCTGGACCAGGTGAAAGACGAAAGCGAGCTCGCCGGCATCCTGGCGCATGAGATCAACCACGTCACCGGCAAGCATCACCTGAAGGCCATGCGCAAGATCGCGCGGGCCGGCTTGTTGACGCAGGCCATAGGCTCAAGGTTGGGCGGCAACAACGAGATCGCAGGCGCCATCTCGTCGCAAGTGCTTGCGCTGGGCAAAGACCTGTACGCCAAAGGCCTGGACCAGGACGATGAGTTCGAGGCCGACCGCAACGGCGTCGCCCTGGCGGCCCGTTCGGGCTTTGACCCGTACGGCCTGGTTTCGGTGCTGCTGCAACTGCGCACGGCCGCACCTGACAACCCGATGTTTGCACTGCAGCTGAGCACGCACCCACCATCTCAGGTGCGGCTGGACCAGATCGAGCAGGCGATGGGGACGCGGCTGGACGCCTTGTCCGGCAAGCCGCCGATCACGGTGGCGCAGCGCATGGAACGCTTGCAGGCTGCGGCACAGGCCAGTACGGCAGCAGCAGCCCGGCCTGTTGCCGCTCCTGCCGCCCCATCGCGCAAACAGGCGCCGCAGAAAAAGCAGTAGCAACTCGCGGCTGCGGAGCGACGCTCGGACCCACACATCAATTCAAAACCTGTTCACGAGATGGCCCATGAAAAGTTTGACAGTCACAGGCTCCCCGCACAATTTCAAACACGTACGCGCTGCCATGCAGCGCCAGGTAGACACGGAGATCCTTGCCGGCGTGTCGTGGGCCATCCTGCGGGGCCAGGACTTGCTGGACGTTCAATCTGTGGGTTGGGCAGACAAGGAAAGCCAGGCGCCGCTGCGCACTGACCATATCTTTCGCGCCATGTCCAACACCAAGCTGGTGACGTCCATCGCGGTGATGCTGCTATGGGAAGAGGGCCGATTCCAGCTGGATGACCCTGTTGCCAGGTTCATCCCCCAGCTTGCCAACCTGCAGGTGCTCAAGCCCGGCGCGACGCGCCTGGACGATACCGAGCCGGCCCGCAGCCCGATCACCATCCTTCAACTGCTCACCCACAGCTCGGGCTTGAGCTACGGTCTCCTGGATCCGGGCAGCCTGCTGTTCAAGGCGTACAACGAACGGGGCGTGCTCAATACCAGCCAGCCCCTGCCGAACATGATCGAGGTACTGGCCAGCTTGCCGCTGATGTTCCAGCCCGGCACCTCCTGGGAATATTCGGTCGCCACCGACGTGCTCGGTTATCTGGTTGAAGTCGTCACTGGCCAGGGGCTGGACCAATTTTTCCAGTCACGCATTTTTGAACCGCTGGGGATGGTGGACACCGCCTTCAGCTTGCCCGCAGACAAGCTGGACCGGTTGACGACCTGCTACATGGGCGCTGACCTGACGGACCCGACCAAGCCGGGGTTGAGCGCCACCAAAATGGCGTGGGTGGGCGACTTTCGCAAGCCCATGCCGATGAAACTGGGCGGCGGCGGCCTGGCAACGACGCTGCCCGACATGGTGGCGTTGATGCGCAGCCTGCTGCCTGGCGGCAAATCAGTCCTGAAGCCGGCCACGCTGGCCATGATGATGACCAACCAGTTGCCAGAAGGCCGGAACATCCAGTTCGCCAGGTTCGGCGAAATCCAGGGCAAGGGCTATGGGCTGGGCGGCGCCGTCACGGTCCGGGCATCGGCCATTGATCCGCCTGCATCCACGGGTGAATTCCAGTGGGGCGGCCTGGCTGGAACGCACTGGTGGGTATCGCCGCAAACCGGCTTGGCAGGTGTACTCATGACGCAGCGCTTCATGGGCTTCTGGAACCCGTTTTCATTTGAGTTCAAGCACCTGGCGTACCGAGCTGCCGGCCACTAGCTGGCTTTGGTCCTTATAAGCCTCAGAACCCGACAGCCTGCCCGTCACGCCGCGAGTCACTGGCTGCGACGTAACCTTCTACCTTCGGGTTGCCCGCACGCCAGATGAATTGGCCGGCGCCGAAGTCCTGGTAGGAGTCGTTGATCACTTCCATGGTGTGCCCACGGTCGGCCAGGCCTTGCACCAGGCCCTTGTCCATTGCCGCTTCCACATTGATCTCCAGCCCTGCATTGAAACGCCAGCGCGGCGCATCGCAGGCCACCTGAGGGCTTTGTTTGTAATCAAGCATGCGCACCAGCGTTTGCAAATGGCCCTGCGGCTGCATGTTGCCGCCCATCACACCATGGCTCATGACCGGCTGGCCGTCTTTGGTCAGGAAGGCCGGGATGATGGTGTGGAAGGGCCGCTTGCCCGGTGCCACGATGTTGGGGCTGCCATCGTTCAAGCTGAAGCCGTGACCACGGTTTTGCAGGCTGACACCAAATTCCGGCTCCACGCAACCGGAGCCAAAGCCCATGTAGTTGCTCTGGATGAAGCTCACCATCATGCCGTTCTCATCGGCTGCGGTGAGGTAGATGGTGCCGCCCTTGACCGGGTTGCCCGCCTTGAAGTCCTGCGCCTTTTTCATGTCGATGAGCTTGGCGCGGGAGGTCAGATAGGCGTCGTCCAGCATCTGCTCGGGCGTGACCGACATCGACGATCCCTCGGCCACGTATTTATAGACGTCGGCGAAAGCCAGCTTCATCGCCTCGATCTGCAGATGTTGCGAGTCGACCGAGTCCACTGGCAGTGACGCCATGTCGAACTTGTCCACAATGCCCAGCGCGATCAGCGCCGCGATGCCCTGGCCGTTCGGCGGGATCTCGTGCATGGTGTAGCCGCGGTAGTTCTTGGAGATGGGCTTGACCCATTCCGGCTTGTAAGCCGCCATGTCAGCTGCGGTGAGGCTGCCGCCGTTCTGACTGGAAAAGCGCTCCAGCGCGGCTGCGATCTCGCCGCGGTAAAAAGACTCGCCCTTGGTCGCAGCAATGGCACGCAGGCCGCGTGCTGCTGCCTTGAACTGGAACAGCTCCCCCACATTCGGCGCACGCCCCCAAGGCAAGAAGCCCTGCGCAAAACCTGGCTGGCTCTTTAGCTCGTCAGTGGCGGCGGCCCACTTCTGCTGAATCACTGTCGGCAGCAAGTAGCCGCGCTCTGCAATCTCGATGGCCGGCTCAAGCAGGTCGGCAAAAGGCAGCTTGCCAAAGCGCTCGCTCAAAGACACCCATGCACCCACAGCGCCTGGCACCGTCGCCGAGTCCAGGCCCCGCTTGGGTGGCGTGCTTTCCGCGCCGTATTTCTGCTTGAAGTACCCCGGCGTCCAGGCCTTGGGCGACGGGCCCGAGGCGTTCAGGCCATGCAGTTCCTTGCCGTCCCAGAGGATGCAGAACGCATCGCTGCCCAGCCCATTGCTCACCGGCTCGCAGATGGTCATGGCGGCCGCTGCGGCAATGGCCGCATCAACCGCGTTGCCGCCCTTGAGCATCATGCGCAGGCCGGCTTGCGCGGCCAAAGGGTGGGAGGTCGACACCACGTTGCGTGCGAACAGCGGGATGCGGGTGGACGTATAGGGGTTGTCGAAGTTGAAGTTCATGGCTCATTATCGAACGTATCATTGCCGCGTGCAGGCGCAGAACATCCCGGAGGAAACATGGCCGATACCTCGCTGTTGATCGACGTGATCAAGCTCGAACTCAAGGCGCAGAGCAAGACCTATGCCGATGTCGCCGCGTCGCTGGACATGAGCGAGTCCAGCGTCAAGCGCATGTTCAGCCGCAAGGAAATGCCGCTGACCCGTGTGGACGACATTTGCCGCATCCTCAACACCGATTTTGCCGAGCTGTCGCGCCGCGTCACGCTGGCCACACCCCTCATGAGCGAGCTGACGTACGAGCAGGAAGTGGCCGTCAGCCGCGACCCCAAGCTGCTGTTGACCGCGATCTGTGTGCTCAGTTACTGGACGCTGGAGCAGATGGTGCAGACCTATGACATCACCGAGGCGGAATGCACCGCCAAGCTGGTGCAGCTGGACCGGCTGGGCGTGATCGAGCTCAAACCACTCAACCGCTACCGGCTCAAGGTCGCCAAGACCTTCAAATGGCGCGGCGACGGGCCGATCCGCCAGTATTTCCTCACCCACATCGTGGGCGAGTATTTTGGCGGCCGTTTTGACCGCGAAGGCGAGACCCTGCTCATGGTCCACGGCAGCATCAACAAGGCTGTGGCGCCGAATTTTGTGGAGCGGCTCACCAGGCTAGGCCAGGACTTTTCACAGCAGCACCTGGCCGACCAGAAGATGGACGCCAGGCACCGCGACGGCTTCACGATGATTGTGGGATTCAGGCGCTGGGAGTTCTCTGCGTTTACCGGACTCAGGCGAGAGCAAGTCGCTTGACGGTCAGAAGCGGAACCATGCAGGAATGCGTGGATCCGGCTTCGCCGGCCCGCTGCATTGCCCCCCAGTGGGCCGGGCGGCGAAGCCGCTTCGGGGGCGTCTTTTATTCTGCCGTGATCTTGCGCTCCGCAATGATCTTCTTCCACTTGGCGTAATCGCCCGCCAGCATCTGGGTGAACTGCTGCGGCGAGCCGCCCACGGGCTCAATCCCCAAGCGGCCCAGCTTGTCTTTTACATCCGGCTCGGCAAGCGCCTGGTTGGCAGCGGTGTTCACCTTGGCCAGGATGTCTGCAGGCAAGCCCTTGGGCCCGTACAAACCAAACCAGGTGTTGGATTCAAAGCCGGGCAGCAGCTCGGCAATCGCAGGCAGGTCAGGCGCCATCGAGGTGCGTTTGGCAGAAGTGACGCCCAGCGCGCGCAAACGGCCGTCGCGCACATGCGGCAAGCCGGTGGGCAGGGAGTCGAACAGCACGTCCACCTTGCCCGACACCAGGTCGGGGATGGCCAACGCGGTGCCCTTGTACGGAATGTGCACGAGGAACACCCCCGCCTGCGCCTTGAACAGCTCGGCAGTGAGCTGCACGATGGTGCCGTTGCCGCTGGATGCGTAGTTGAGCTTGCCCGGATTCTTGCGCGCGTAGTCGATCCACTCCCTGAGCGTTTTGGCTGGCGAGTTGTTGGGCACCAGCATGATGTTCGGCGCATTGCCAACGTGGCAGATCGGCACAAAATCCTGCACCGCGTCATACGGCATCTTGGGGTTGAGGTTGGGGCCGATGGTGTGCGTGCTGGAGGTGGCCAGCAGCAGCGTGTAACCGTCAGCGGGCGCCTTGGCCACCTGGTCAGAGCCGATGGTGCCGCCGGCGCCGGGCCGGTTTTCCACCACCAGCGAGCTGCCTAGTTTTTCGCCCAGCTTCTGCGACAGCACCCGCGCGAACAGGTCGGTTGCACCAGCCGCAGGGAACGGCACGATGAGCCTCACGGGTCTGTTGGGATAGGGGCCGGACTGCGCAAGGACACCAGTGGATGCAAGGCCTGAAAGCCCCGCGTTGATGATGAGTTGGCGGCGCTTCATGGCCGATATTTTGTCAGGCTTTCATAACCTTGTTGTGCAGCCGCCTGAGCGAGAACCACACCCCGCACACGACGACGGGTATGGCCAGTGCGGCTGTAGTCTCGGGGCTGAGCGGCCAGCCCGCGTGATTGGCTGCCTTGGCCAAATAGTGCACCAGGCCAGCTATGTAGTAGGTAATGGCCACGACCGACAGACCCTCCACCGTGGACTGCAGCTGCAGCTGCAAACCCTGGCGGTGATTCATCGCGCCGAGCAGCGCCTGGCTGCTTTGCTGCTGCTCAATCTCGACGCGCGTGCGCAGCAGGTTGCTCATGCGCGAGACCCGTTGCGACAGCGCGTCCTGCCGCCGTGTGGCCCATTCGCAGGTACTGCGCGCAGGGCTCAGGCGGCGGGTCATGAACTCGCCGATGGTCTGCATGCCGGCGAGGCGCGACTCCGCAATGTCCGCAATGCGCTTGTCCACCAGCTCGAAGTACGCAGCGCTGGCGGAAAAGCGCGAGTGCGTCGCAGCGTACTGGCTCTCCACCTGGCCTGCCAGCCGCGTGAGGCGGTCCAGCAGTTGCGGCTCGTCGTGCCGCGCCGCCATGCGGATGGATTCAGCCAGCCCGGCCAGCTCACGCTCGGCAAAGCCCAGCACGGCCGAGGCTTCGCGGGCCGCTGGCAGGCCCAGCAAGGCGGCCATGCGGTAGGTCTCGATTTCCATCAATTGCTGCACGAGCCGCCCCAGCCGGCGCGGCGCGACACTGCTGGCCAGCAGCACCATGCGAGAGAACCCGTCTGCGTGGATCGCAAAGTCGGTGTGGACCTCGCCATAGCCGTCGGCAATGGTGGAGGCGACCATCGTGTCTTCGTTCAGCACATGCTTGACCAGTGAATAGTCGTTGCCCATCGTGTGCGCGCCCAGCACCCACAGGTGCAGGGACACCAGGCTTTCACCCGGCAGGCTGGCCAGCCATTCCTGGGGCACCACGTCGCTGGCGCCGCCCGGCTCGCGCTCGCCAAAGCCGGTAGGGTCCAACGGGCGCGAGAAGGTCCAGCTCACAAACTCGGTGTGCAGTTCCCAACGCAGCCGGAAAGCGCCCAGGTCCATGCGAATGTGGATGGAGTGAGCGTCGGGTGCGGGCAGATGGTGGCCCTGCAGCAGCGCGGCCAGATGCGCGCGGCTGGCCTCGCGCTGGCTGGCATCGCAGGCCATGACGACATGCGACAGCGCCATGGGCGCTGTCAAAGCCTCAGGCGGACGGGCGTGAATTTCATTGTGCAGCGCGACCCTTTGGGGGTGCTGCCGCAGATAAGGACTGGCTTGCATAAAGGCATCTTAAACGCCCCCCGTCCGGCGGATATAGGACGCCCCCCGATGCGCCTTTGGCGCCTCCCCCCCACTGGGGGGCAATGCAGTGGACCGGCGCAGCCGGATCCACGCATTCTGGGATAGAGCTTTGCGCGCCGGGGGCGTTTCCTTACTCGTCGCGGACGAAAAGCGCCATGAAGGTGTCGCACTCCGCTGCCAATGCTGCGCTGCCGGAGGTGTGCTGGGCCTCGCCGTGCATGGCTGTGGTCAGCGCTGGCGAACCTGACCTGATGGTGGTCTCTGCTGGAATCTTGGCGCTGAGAGCGGCGGGCACCGCGGCAGAGTTGGAGGGACGCACGGCCGGGAGGCTGATTGCTGGCGGAATGAATGACACGGCAAGTCCTTCAGTGTTGGAGGCGGGCCGGCGGCTCAGGCCAGACGGGCAAAACGAAGTTCACCGCTGGAGGCGTTGGCTGCGCTGTCCAGAAAGTAGTCGCGTGACCAACGCGCCACATGGTCGGAGAACTTGTTGAGGAAGGTATGCACGCCGGGCACATGCAACTGCGACAGCGGCGTCATGCGGTGCAGAAAAATCTCGCCCGTCTCGGGCATCTGGACAAAAGCGCCTCCGCCCTTTTGCATCATCAGGAAGTTGGCATTCATCAGGTTGGCCATGACCTCGGCCGCCTTATCGCTGGGCGGCGCGCCGAATTTCACCAGCATCGACATGTTTTCCGAGCGGTGTGACCTGCGCTCGATGAAGCTGAACTCGGTGCCCTTGTGCGTGATGGTGAAGGCGCGGCGGCCTTCGTCATCACAGGTCAGCGACGGGAGTTCCAGGTTGAGCAACTCACAAAGCTGGATGGAAAAATCGTCAAAATCTGCTGCGGCCATGAACTGCGCCCCTTGATGTGAAGACCTGATTTCTTCACACAGCAGACCGCAGCGCCATCATCCTTTAGTCTTGCTTGACTAACCCTGATTCATCGCGCCAATCACCAGGCAGCAGCAGCAGCACACATGGGCAAGCGAGATGCAAATATCGCCAGACCGGAACCAACGTTCCGAGGTCACCGTGTGATCGTGATGACGGATGCTGAATTCGCGAAAGGTTCACCCTGGCCGCTGCTGCACACCGTTCCAAAGCAGCAACGATGGCTGGAGCGCGTGGTTTCCCTGGGGCGTGCACAGGTCCTCCAACGCAAATGCATCTTCACTCCTATTCTTCGACAAACGCCTCTTCGCGCTTGTTCTTCACCGCCGGCAGCAGCACGATGATGATCAGCACTGCGGCCGCAGCCAGCAGGCCGGCCGACAGGGGGCGTGTCACAAACACGCTCCAGTCGCCGCGCGACAGCAAGAGCGCGCGGCGCAGGTTCTCTTCCATCATCGGCCCCAGGATGAAGCCCAGCAACAGCGGCGCGGGCTCGCAACCGAGCTTGATGAACAGGTAGCCAATGAACCCAAACGCCGCCACCATCCAGATGTCGAAGGTGTTGTTGTTGGTCGAGTACACGCCGACGGCGCAGAACAGCACAATCGCCGGGAACAGGAAACGATAGGGCACCGTCAGCAGCTTGATCCACATGCCGATCAGCGGCAGATTCAAAATCACCAGCATCAGGTTGCCGATCCACATCGAGGCGATCAGGCCCCAGAACAGTTGCGGATTGCTGGTCATGACCTGCGGGCCGGGCTGGATGTTGTGGATGGTCATGGCGCCCACCATCAGCGCCATCACGGCGTTGGGCGGGATGCCCAGCGTCAACAGCGGGATGAACGAAGTCTGCGCGCCGGCATTGTTCGCCGACTCGGGGCCAGCCACGCCGCGAATGTTGCCCTTGCCGAAGGCAATTTCACCCGGCTTGAGCTTGATTTTCTTCTCAAGCGTATAGGCCGCAAAAGCCGCCAGCAGGGCGCCGCCCCCCGGCAAGATGCCCAGGGCAGAGCCCAGTGCGGTCCCACGAAGCACGGCCGGCGCCATGTGCTTGAAGTCTTCCTTGGTCGGGAGCAGACCGCTGACCTTGGCTGTAAAAATCTCGCGCTCGTCTTCTGGCTGCGACAGGTTGGAGATGATTTCACCGTAGCCGAACACGCCCATGGCAATCACAACAAAGCCGATGCCGTCAGTCAGTTCCGGAATGTCAAACGAGAAGCGCGCCACACCCGAGTTGACGTCCGTCCCCACCAGACCCATCAAGAGGCCCAGCACGATCATGGCAATCGCCTTGATCAGCGAACCCGAAGCCAGCACCACCGCGCCAATCAGGCCCAGGATCATCAGCGAGAAATATTCTGCCGGGCCGAACTTGAAAGCCAGTTCCGTCAGCGGCGGTGCAAAGGCAGCCAGGATAAGTGTGCCGACTGAGCCCGCAAAGAACGAACCCAGGCCGGCCGCGGCGAGCGCGGGCCCCGCCCTGCCCTGCCTTGCCATCTGGTAGCCGTCAATACAGGTCACGACCGATGAGGACTCGCCAGGCAGGTTTACCAGAATCGCCGTCGTCGAGCCGCCATACTGCGCGCCGTAGTAAATGCCGGCCAGCATGATGAGGGCCGAGACGGGAGGCAGCGCATAAGTCGCAGGCAGCAGCATGGCAATGGTGGCCACCGGCCCGATGCCGGGAAGCACGCCGATCAGTGTGCCCAACACGCAACCGATGAAGGCATACATGAGGTTGATGGGCGTGAACGCAACGCCAAAGCCAAGCGCGAGGTTTGAAAGCAGTTCCATTTTGTTGTTCCCTATCAGCCGGTGATGAAGCTGGGCCAGACCTGGATCTGAAGCTTGAGCAGAATGATGAAGGCCAGGTAACTGCCGATGGCCAGCACGGTGGCCAGGATCAGCACGTCACGCAGCTTGAAGCGCTCGCCCGCCAGGCTTGCGACGATGGTCAGCGCATAAATGGCGGCAATAAGGCCCATGGCAGGCACCTTGATGCTGGGCAGGCCAGCCAGCAGCACGCCGAACAGCAGGTTGGCGCCAATGATGTAGCCCAGCGGCTTCCAGGCCCATTTTCCGATCGGGTCGCCGTTTTCGGTCTCCACAACAAGGGAGTAGAACATCACCACAACCCCCAGCACGGCCAGCAGGATGCCCAGCATGAGCGGGAAGTAGCCCGGGCCCATCCTGGCCCCCTGGCCCACGCTGTAGGTCGTGGCACCCCAGGCAAAGGCGGTGCCCATGGCGCTGAACATGACGCCCGAGAAGAAGTCCTTCTGGCTTTTGATTTTCATTCGTGGTCTCCGCGAAAAATGGCTTCGGTCCCGGATTGTCCCGGCACCCGCGGAGAGAACGACTGTGGATTTTGCTTACAGGGTAGGTACTGACTCGCACCTGACACAAAAAGCTTTATTTGTCAGTCCATCGGCGGCGTGGCCGTCAGGATCTCTTCGGCAGTGGTCAGCCCTTCAGCCACGCGCAGGGCGCCGGCCAGTCGAAGTGGCCGCATGCCGTCGGCAACGGCCTGGCGGCGCAGCGCGTCGATGCTGGGCTCCTGGTTCACCTTGGCCTTGAAGGCCTCGGTAATGGTCAGCAGTTCATACAAGCCCATGCGGCCCATGAAGCCCGTCATGCGGCAGTCAACGCAGCCGGCCGGTTTGTAGGGCCGGTAGCCGCCATTGATCTTCCAGGGTTTGACGATCTCGGCCAGCGCCTCGCGCGAGGCCTCTTCGTCAAGGACCTTGCACTGCTTGCACAAAGTGCGCACCAGGCGCTGCGCCAGCACACCCAGCATGGTGGCGTTGATGAGGTAGGCCGGCACGCCCAGCTCCATCATCCGGGTGATGGCCGAGGGCGCATCGTTGGTATGCAGGGTCGAGAACACCAGGTGGCCGGTGAGCGCCGCCTGGATCGCCATGTCGGCCGTGGCGAGATCCCGGATTTCACCCACCATGATGATGTCCGGGTCCTGCCGCATCAGTGCCCGCAGGCCTTCGGCGAAACCAAAGTCCAGCTGCGTCTGGACCTGCGTCTGGTTGAAGGAGGGCTCGATCATCTCGATCGGGTCTTCAATCGTGCTGACGTTGACCTCTTCCGTGGCAACGCGCTTGAGCGTGGAATACAGCGTGGTGGTCTTGCCGGCGCCCGTCGGCCCGGTCACGAGGATGATGCCGTAGGGGCGTTTGACCAGCGTCTCCCAGCGGTCAGCGTCGTGTTTGGAAAAGCCCAGCGCGTCCAGGTCCTTGACGGCGGTGTCGGGGTCGAAGATCCGCATCACCATCTTCTCGCCGAAGGCTGTGGGCAAGGTCGACAGGCGCATTTCAATTTCTTCGCCGCGCGGGTTGCGGGTCTTGATGCGGCCGTCCTGCGGCCGGCGCTTTTCCATGATGTCCATGCGGCCCAGCAGCTTGATGCGCGCCGTCATGGCCTGCAGCACGCTCATCGGCATCTGGTAGACCGGGTGCAGCACGCCGTCAATGCGAAAGCGGATCACGCCCTGCTCGCGCCGCGGCTCCAGGTGGATGTCGCTGGCGCGTTGGTCAAAGGCGTACTGCCAGAGCCAGTCCACCACCTGCACCACGCCCTGGTCATTGGCGTCCAGCTGCTTGTTGCTCTTGCCCAGTTCGACCAGCTGCTCAAAACTGGCGCCGCCGTTGGCGCTGCCTGATTTTTGCGCGGCCCGCACCGACTTGGCCAGCGCAAAGAATTCGGCCGTGAAGCGGTGAATGTCCTGCGGATTGGCCACCACGCGCCGCACGCTGCGGCGCGACTGGCGCTCCACTTCGTCAACCCAGTCGATGAGAAAGGGCTCGGCTGTCGCAATGACGACTTCAGTGGGCGTAACCTGCACCGGAAGCACCTTGTGGCGCTCGGCATAGGCAGCGCTCATGGTGTCGGAGACCTTGCCCACATCCACCTTGAGCGGGTCGATGCGCAGGTAGGCCAGCCCGGCGCGGCCGGCCAGCCACTGGGTCAGGCTTTCAATATCCAGGTGCTTGCCGTCGCTCACACGTTGCATGGCCACACTGGCCAGGCGCACCAGCGGATGCTGCGCGCTCTCGGCCTGCGTGAGCCGGGCCACAGTGCGCTTCATTTCCTCGGGCGAAATCACGCCGTCTGTGCTCAGCCATTCAACCACGCGCCGCCAGTCGAGGGGGCCGCTGAAAGCAGATTTGGCCAACGAAGGGTTGCCTTGGGGTTTGGGGGGCAGTACAGCGCTCATGGAATCTGTGGTTTGAACACCCGCAGCCATTTGGACGCGGGCAAGGCCCATTGAGTTTGGACGTTTTCAGCTCGTTCGGCAAGCTCGGCACGTTTGGGCCGCGTCGGTGTGCGCTGGGCCAGCACCACCGTGTTGCCCTCGCGGGTGGGTTTGAAGGCCCAGACCGAGTCTGCGCCGAAGGCCGCCGCTATTTTCTCCAGGCTTTTTTCATAGCTGGACGAGCGGCCGAACAGGTTCACCGTCATGCAGCCGTCTTCTGTCAGCAGGCGCCGGCAGTCGGCGTAGAAAGCCGCGCTGTCCAGCACCGGTGCTGCTGCTTCATGGTCATACAGGTCCACCTGCAGCGCGTCCACCGTGCCGTGCCAGTGCGGGTGCGCCGCCACCAAGGCTGCGTCACCCAGCACCACCTGCAGGCGCGGCGCGTCCGGCGGCAGCTTGAACCACAGGCGGCAGGCGGCGACCACCTGCGGGTTGATCTCGATGGCCGTCGCGCGCATCTTCAACTTCTTGTAGCAGAACTTGGTCAGGGTGCCCGCGCCCAGACCCAGCTGCATGGCGTGGCGTGAGGGGACAGTAGCCGGGTCCATGAACATCAGCCAGGCCATCATGCGCTGCACATATTCCAGCTCGATCTCATAGGGCTTGTCCATCAGCATGGAGCCCTGGATCCACACCGTTCCCAGGTGCAGGTAGCGGATGTCGCCATAGTCGGAAAAGTTGACTTCGGGCAGTGCGGCGGTCTTGGGCTTGCTCATTCGGGGCTTATTGTGACGCTATCCTCGGTGCATGCTTTTTTCTGGAAACGACATGAACACCGAAGCCGTCTGGACCTTCATCACCACGCAGGGCGTGGATTTTGGAATGAAGGCGCTGGGGGCCATTGCCGCCTGGTTCATCGGCCGCTGGCTGATCGGCGTTCTCAAGCGTGTGATCGGCGCCGCGCTCAAGCGCAGCAGCCGGATGGACGCAACGCTCACCCACTACCTGATGGCCATCCTCGGGGTGGTGCTGAACATCCTGCTGCTGCTCGCGGTGCTGGACATTTTCGGCGTAAAGACCACCTCCTTTGCCGCGCTGCTGGCTGGCGCGGGCCTGGCCATCGGCACGGCCTGGGGCGGGCTGCTCACGCACTTTGCGGCCGGCGTGTTCATGCAGGTGCTGCGGCCCTACAAGGTCGGGGACCTGGTGATGCTGAGCGGGATAACGGGCCATGTAAAGGAACTCGGCCTTTTTGGCACAACAGTGGTCACGGCTGACAATGTGACCGTGCTCATCGGCAATAACAAGGTGTTCTCTGATGCGATTCACAACTACAGCATGCTGGAGCACCGCCGGGTGGACTGCACCGCCAAAATCGCCCACAGCGTGAATGTGCAGGAGGCGATGGACAAGCTCAAAGCGGCCGTTGCGCTGGTGCCCCACGTGATGCAGAACCCGCCACCGGCGGTGGAGATTTTGTCTTTCACCCCGGAAGGTCCGTTGCTGGGTGTACGGCCTTATGCCTCCTGTGAGTTTTACAACCAGGTGCAGGCCGACACCAACCGGGCGATCGTGGACACGTTTGCGAAAGCCGGTTACCCGGTGCCTGAAACGCCAATGGCGCATCGGGCGGTCACGGTTTAAATTGAGAAAGACAGCAAAGGACCGACCTTAGGCAATGCAGCAACCGTGTTGCGCATCGCCGCCTCACGTAACTCAGCCTCATCGATTCCGCGCAACTGCGCCAGCACGTGTGCAATACGCGGCAGTTCCGCCGGTGAATTCAGCGCCTGTGGCGCGCCCGCATCGCGTTCGGCCGCCGTCTTGTACAGCCAGTGCGGCGGGATGTCGGGCGAGTCGGTCTCCAGCACAAGGGACTTTAGCGGCAAGCTTTGCGCCAGGCGCCGGATCTGGAGCGACCGTTCATAGGTCACTGTCCCGCCAAAGCCGAGCTTGAAGCCCAGGTCTACAAATGCCCGTGCCTGCTGGTCGCTGCCGTTGAAGGCGTGGCCAATGCCCTGCACGTCAATACGGCGCAACTCCTTGAGCAGCTTGTCGGCCGAGCGCCGTACATGCAGGATCACCGGCAACCCATGCTTTCGGGCAAGCTTGAGCTGCTCGCGGTACAGGTGTTCCTGGTGCGCAGCGTCAAGGCCCTCAACGAAATAGTCCAGCCCGATCTCGCCCACCGCCACCAGGCGCGGGTCATCCCGATGCTGCGTCAACGCTGCGTCCAGGCGGGTCAGGTCATCCTCAGTTGCGCGGCCGGTGCATAGGGGGTGGATACCCAGGGCATAGCTGTCACCAAAGCGGTGGGCCAGGCTGCGCACTGCGTCGAAGTTGCCCACCTCCACGGCGGGGATCACGCAGTGGCCCACGCCGGCTTCACGGGCGCGTTCGCGCATCGCGTCCCGTCCGGTGTCCATTCCACCGGCAAATTCCGGTGCGTCAAGATGGCAATGCGTGTCGATCCAGAAGCTCATCGCCAAATGATGCCTGATGGCGCGGCCCGCCATCAAAGTCCCTGGTCACGCAGTGGCCCCGGAAGATACGCAAATATATAAACCGTGATACCGTGACAACGCAATAAAGAGACGCCTTTCAACCCTTGCTTCACAGGTGAACGGATGCGCAGGACAGCCCTCTACAGCCGCTCTGGCAGGCCAGCCGCACAGGCGCCCATGCCCGCAGTCCAGACCGCCGGCCCCATCCGCTCCGCGCTCAGCCGCATCTCCCCCTCCAGCCCCCGCGTTCTGTGGAGCGCCATCGCACTGCTGGCCATGCTTCTGGCGCTCAGCCTGTCGCTGTCGCTCAGGCCAGGCGCGCGCAAACTCACCCAGGAAGACATCGACAAGGCCGTCCTGCACACGCTGAACAACAACGTGTTGCCCTCAGCCGCCTCCAAAGCCTATGAAAAGATCAGCGCTTCGGTGGTCCGGGTCGTGAGCTACAGCAAGGCGCTGGACAAGAATGGCAAGGAAACAGACCAGGAAGTCGAGCGCGGCGTGGGCACCGGCGTGGTCATCGTCGACAAAGGCGTGATCCTCACCAACCTGCACGTGGTGTCTGGCGCGCAGACCATCAAGGTCACCTTCTCTGACGGGCTTGAATCCCTGGCCACCATCACCGGCGTGCAGGCCGAAAACGACCTGGCCGTCCTGCAGGCGCAGAAGATTCCCGACGACATGATCGCCGCCACCATGCGCTCCACCGGCGACCTGATGCCCGGCGACCAGGTCGTGGCGGTGGGCTTTCCTTTTGGCATTGGCCCATCAGCATCCGCAGGCATCGTGTCAGGCCTCAAGCGCTCGTTCCGCTCGCCCGAGGGCAAGCAGGAAATGAGAAACCTCATCCAGTTCGACGCTGCCGCCAACCCTGGCAATTCGGGCGGCCCGCTGGTCACCATGGACGGCGAGGTGGTGGGGATCGTCACCGCCATCCTGAACCCCACTTCGGCGCGCACCTTCATCGGCATCGGCTTTGCAGTGCCGATCGAGAACGCAGCGGCGGCGGCCGGCCTGCCGCCGTTCTGATTTTTTCTTTCCGAACCAGCGAGACAACACAGCATGAGCATGGACCCGACGACCCAACAAGACAGTGATACCGGCAAGCTGATGGAGCAGATCCTCTACGAGGTCAAGCGTGTGGTGGTGGGGCAGGACAGGTTCCTTGAGCGCGTCATGGTCGCCATCCTGGCGCAAGGCCATCTGCTGGTGGAAGGCGTGCCCGGCCTGGCCAAGACGCTCACCATCAAGACCCTGGCCGACACCGTCACCGGCCAGTTCAAGCGCATCCAGTTCACGCCCGACCTGGTGCCGGCCGACCTGGTGGGCACCCGCGTCTACAACCAGAGGACCGGCGAGTTCAGCACCTCTCTGGGCCCGGTGTTCACCAATTTGCTGCTGGCCGATGAAATCAACCGCGCGCCGGCCAAGGTGCAAAGCGCGCTGCTGGAAGTGATGCAGGAGCGCCAGGTGACGATTGCGGGCGAGACCCACAAAGTGCCCAGCCCCTTTCTCGTCATGGCCACGCAGAACCCGATCGAGACCGAGGGCACCTACCCGCTGCCCGAGGCACAGGTCGATCGTTTCATGATGAAGGTGCTGGTGGACTACCCGACCGATGAAGAAGAGTTCGTCATCGTCGAGCGGGTAATCGGCCCGCCGGTGACCGTGTCACGCGTTGCCACCACCGAGCAACTGGCCGCGCTGCAGCGCGAATGCCGCCGCGTGTATGTGGATCCTTCGCTGGTGCAGTATGCGGTGAAACTGGTGTCGGCCACGCGCACGCCGGAGAAGCACGGGCTCAAGGATCTGTCGCGCTTCATCACGTTTGGGGCAAGCCCCCGCGCCACCATCGGGTTGACGGAAGGTGCGCGGGCCCTGGCGATGCTGCGCGGGCGCACTTACGCCTTGCCCGAAGACATGACTGACCTTGTGCCCGACGTGTTCCGCCACCGGTTGGTGCTGTCGTATGAGGCGCTGTCTGAGGGCTTGAGCGCGGATGCGATCACCGCCAAGATCATGGCGAAGATTCCTGCGCCGGCCAAGCCTTTGCAACACGAGAAACTGGCGGCCTGAAAATGCCGCTGTTCCGCCGCACGCCCGCCCCCGCGAAACCGCCGCAGCCGGTGGCGAGCATCACGCCCGCAGGCCAGGCCGAGCACATCCTCAAGCGCCTCGAATGGACGGTGATCCGGCGGCTGGACGGTTTGCTGCAGGGCGACTACCGCACACTCCTGCGCGGCGCGGGCCTGGACCTGGCCGACCTGCGCGAATACCAGCACCACGACGACGTGCGGCATATCGACTGGAACGTGACGGCCCGGCTCAACACGCCGCATGTGCGCGTGTTCACCGAAGACCGCGAGATAGCTGCCTGGTTTTTGCTGGACCTCAGCCCCTCGATAGACTTTGGCTCGGGCGACCAGCGCAAGCTCAATGTGTCGGCCGAGTTCGTGGCCGTGCTGGCGCGGCTGCTGACACGCCACGGCAACCGCGTGGGTGCGCTGCTGTACGGTGGGGGCGTAGACACGATGATCCCCACGCGCAGCGGCAGGCGGCATGTGCTGCACCTGCTCAACTCGATCAAGGCGGCGCCGGCAGCTGCGGCCGGACGCGAGGCCGGCGTCACCCGGCTGCACGAACTGCTGGATTCAGGCGCCAACACCATCAAGCGCCGCTCCACTGTGTTTGTGGTGTCGGACTTCATCAGCGAGCCCGGCTGGGAAAAACCGCTCGCGATGCTGGCGCAGCGCCATGAAGTGGTCGCAGTGCGTCTGCTGGACCCGCTGGAGCTGGAGCTGCCGGACCTCGGCCTGCTCACCATCCGTGATGCCGAGACCGGCGAGCAGGTGCTGGTGGACACGCATGACAAGGGCTTTCGAAAACGCTTTGCCCGCATTGCGGCGCAACGCGAGGCTGAGCTGCGCCAGGCCTTTACCCGCGCCGGTGTGGACGCGCTGGAGCTGTCCACCGACGACGACCTGACCGGCGCCATCCTGCGCTTTACCGACATGCGCAAACGCCGCAGCCGCCTGGCCGCAGGCGGCGCCTTGCCTGCTCACCTGCGGCAAGCTGCCGCCTGAGCCAGCATCCCATACCCGAACCTCACAACATGACCTTTCTCTGGCCCCAATTCCTCTGGTTGCTGTTGCTGATGCCGCTGCTGGTGCTGCTGTATGCGTGGCTGCTGCGGCGCAAGAAAAAAATCGCCCTGCGTTACGCCAGCCTGTCCATCGTCAAAGAGGCCATGGGAACGGGGCGCAACGTCCGCCGGCATATTCCTCCCTTCCTCTTTTTGCTGGCAATGGCCTGCATGCTGGTGGCCGCCGCAAGGCCCTTCGCCGTAGTCATGTTGCCCTCGCAGCAAGAGACCATCATCCTGGCGATGGACGTCTCGGGCAGCATGCGTGCCACCGACGTCAAGCCGAACAGGCTGGTCGCCTCGCAGAACGCGGCCAAGGCGTTCCTGGCGGAGCTACCGCGGCAGGTCAAGGTCGGCATCGTGGCCTTTGCCGGCTCTGCCTCCGTGGTGCAGGCGGCCACCACCAGCCGCGAGGACCTGGTCGCCGCCATCGACCGCTTCCAGATGCAGCGCGCCACAGCCATCGGCAGCGCCATCGTCGTGTCACTGGCCGAGCTGTTCCCGGACGCCGGCATTGACCTGGCCGACATGGGGACGGGTCGCAACCGGCAGATGGGCGCGTCGCTGGACAAACCGTCTGCGGGCAAGGACGGCAAGGACAAGAAAGATTTCGTGCCGGTCGCACCGGGCTCGTACGGCTCGGGTGCCATCATTTTGCTGACCGACGGGCAACGCACCACCGGTGTGGACACGATGGAAGCGGCCAAGCTCGCTGCCGACCGCGGCGTGCGCATCTACACGGTGGGCATCGGCACTGTAGACGGCGAGACGATCGGGTTTGAAGGCTGGTCCATGCGCGTGCGGCTGGATGAAGAAACCTTGAAGAGCGTGGCCACCAAGACCAATGGCGAATACTTCTACGCAGGCAACGCGGCGGACCTGCAAAAGGTCTACGAAAAACTCAGCTCGCGCTTGACGGTGGAGAAAAAGGAAACCGAAATCTCCGGCCTGCTGGCGCTTGCCGCAGCAGCCCTGTCGCTGATTTCTGCAGCGCTGTCGCTGCTGTGGTTCAACCGCATCCTGTAGCGGGCGCGGTTGCGATTTCACTGCTCCTGCAGCACCCCTGACACCAGCCGCACCTGCCTGGCGCAACGCGCGGCCAGCGCATCGTCATGCGTGACCATCACAAACGCGGTGCCATGGTCGCGCGCCAGTTGCAGCATCAGGTCGAACACGCCGTTGGCGGTGGAGCGGTCCAGGTTGCCGGTGGGCTCGTCCGCCAGCACGCAAGCGGGCCGAGTGACTAATGCACGTGCAATCGCCACGCGCTGGCGCTCACCGCCTGACAGCTCGGCCGGGCGGTGATGCAAGCGGTCCTGGAGTCCCACAGCGCTGAGGATGCCCTGCGCCACCTTCGCCGCAGCAGGCCGCGCCTCACGCCGGATCCATAGCGGCATGGCCACGTTGTCTTCGGCGCTGAACTCGGGCAGCAGGTGATGGAACTGGTAGACGAAGCCCAGGTGCTGATTTCGCATCACGCCCTGCGCGGCCGCGTCGAGCTGGGACAGGTCTTGCCCTTGCAATTGCACTGCGCCACTCGTGGGCGCGTCCAGCCCGCCGAGCAGGTGCAGCAGCGTGCTCTTGCCTGAACCCGAGGCACCGACGATCGCCAGTGTTTCACCCGCACGAACCTGCAGGTTGACGCCTTGCAACACGGTGACATCCAGGCGGCCTTCAGTGAAGCGCTTGGTCAGACCCTGGCACTCAAGTACCACCGCGCCAGGCTTTTGAATGGAATCACTCATACCGCAGTGCCTCCGCCGGGTTCACGCGGCTGGCGCGCCAGCTCGGGTAAATGGTCGCCAGGAACGCCAGCACCAGCGAGATGATGGCGATCGGCATGATGTCGCTGCTTTGCGGGTCGCTCGGCATGCGGCTGATGAGGTAGATGTCGCGCGGCAAAAAGCTGGCGTTGAGCGCGTTCTCCAGCGCCGGCACGATCACGTCGATATTCAGCGCCACCAGCAGCCCCAGCGTCAGCCCCGCCACGGTGCCTATGACGCCAACCATCGCGCCCTGCACGATGAAGATGTACATGATGCTCTTGGGGCTGGCGCCCAGCGTGCGCAGGATGGCGATGTCGGCGCGCTTGTCGGTCACCGTCATCACCAGCGTGCTGACCAGGTTGAACGCGGCCACCGCAACAATCAGCGTGAGGATGATGAACATCATGCGTTTTTCCAGTTGCACGGCCGCAAACCAGGTGCGGTTCTGGCGCGTCCAGTCGCGGATCAGCACCTCACCGGTCAGCGAGCTGCCCAGCTTGGCCGCCACCTGGCGCGCCTGGTTCAGGTCCTTGAGCTTGAGCCGCACACCTGTCGGGCCTTCCAGCCGGAAGATGCGGGCTGCATCGTCCTGGTGGATCAGCACCAGCGCCGAGTCGTATTCAAAATGCCCGGAGTCGAAGGTGCCGACCACCGTCATCTGCTTGAGGCGGGGCACGACGCCGGCCGGCGTGACCTGGCCGCTGGGCGCAATCAGCGTCACCAGGTCGCCCACGCGCGCGCCCAGGCTACGCGCCAGTTCGCCGCCCAGCACGATGCCGAAGTTGCCGGGGATGAGCTGGGTCAGCGCAGTGTTCTTGAGCTCTACCGCCAGATCGGTCACCTCGCCTTCATGCGCCGGGTCAATGCCGCGCACGATGGTGCCCTTCATGTCCTCACCACGCGCCAGCAGGGCTTGCGCGGCAATGAACGGTGCCGCGCCGATGACTTCCGGGTTCTTGCGTGCCTCGGCCATGGTGCGGGCCGCATCAGGCAGCGCCGCGCCGTTGGGCGCAAAGATCTCGATGTGTGAAACCACGCTCAGCATGCGGTCGCGCACTTCCTTCTGGAAACCGTTCATCACGCTCAGCACAATGATCAGTGCGGCCACGCCCAAGGCAATGCCCAGCATGGACACGCCGGAGATGAAGGAAATAAAGCCGTTGCGCCTGGTGGATCGCCCCGCGCGCGTGTAGCGCCAGCCCAGGATCAGTTCGTAAGGTAGTTGCATCGGGGGTGATTGTGGCATCCGGGACAATAGCACCATGTCAGAAACAGTTCATTGCGTCATCGCCGCTGCGCCCTCCGGGGCCGGGCCTGCGGCAGTCAGTGTCTCGCTGCCCAACCTGCAGTCGCTGCTTGCACAACTCACAGAGGGTGATCGTCTGGTGATGAATGAAGGCAGTCCCGCCATGCCCTGGGAAATGCGCATGGCCAGTTTGACCGGCCTTCCCGGTGATGCGGGCCACGTCCCCTGGGCCGCGCATGAGAGCGGCATGCTGGGCACGCCCTGCGCGTGGATCACACTGTGCCACTGGGAAGTAGGCACTGACCACGTGCTGCTCGCCTCCCCCGGCGCCCTGGCGGTCGATGATGACACCTCGACAGCGCTTCATGCTTCGATGGCTCCTTATTTTGAGGAAGACGGCATCACCCTCGAGCCTCACCCTGCCCGGCCTGGCCTTTGGCTGGCTACGGGTGAGCTGTTTCGCCACCTGCCCTGCACCTCGCTGGACCGCGTCATCGGCAGGCGGCTCACGCGCAGTTTCTTTGAGGCCAAAGATGAGGCCTCGCGCACCCTGCGCCGCCTGCAAAATGAAATGCAGATGCTGCTCTACACCCACCCCGCCAACGACCGGCGCGCCGATGAAGGCCTGCCCCCGGTGAACTCGTTCTGGGTCACGGGTGCGGGCGTGCTTGATGAACCCGCTGCGACCCTTCAAGGCACCCTGATGCTGGAGCATCGCCTGCAGGAACCCGCTTTGCGCCAGGACGCCGCCGCCCACGCCCAGGCCTGGCGCGACATTGACGCCAGCACCTGCGCCGACCTGCTGGCGCGCCTGAAAGCAGGCCAGCCAATCCACCTCAGCCTGTGCGGCAACCTTGCGGCGCAGGACTACGTCACACAGGCCCGCAGCCCATGGGGCCGCGCGGCACAACTTTTCAAGAGCAGGCCTGACCTGCGCTTCATGGACAGCTTATGAAAATCAACACACGCGACGTGCCGCCACGCGCCGTCTGGGCGCTTGAGCAGGCGGGCGTGCACCCGCTGCTCGCGCGCCTTTATGCCTCACGCGGCGTGAGCGCCAAGGACGAACTGGACGACGGCCTGAACCGCCTCCTTCCACCCTCGGGCATGAAAGGCACACAGGAGGCTGCCGTGCTCCTGGCCGACGCGATTGCTGCCGGCAAGAAGCTGTGCATCGTCGCCGACTACGACTGCGACGGCGCTACCGCCTGCGCCGTCGGCATGCGCGGCCTGCGGCTGCTGGGCGGCAGTCATGTGAGCTACATCGTGCCCGACCGCGTAGTGGACGGCTACGGCCTCACCGCGCCGATTGCGCAGCGTGTGAAAGACAGCGGCGCAGACGTACTGATCACCGTCGACAACGGCATCGCCAGCGTGGAGGGCGTCGCCATGGCCAATGCGCTGGGGCTGCAGGTGCTGGTGACTGACCACCACTTGCCGGGCAGCGAGTTGCCCGCGGCCGAGGTGATCGTCAACCCCAACCAGCCCGGCTGCACCTTTGCCAGCAAGAGCATGGCCGGCGTGGGTGTGATGTTTTATGTGCTGCTGGCAGTGCGGGCGGAAATGCGGGCGCGTGGTGTTTTCACGCCGGACAATCAACCCAAGCTGGATGCACTGCTGCCTTTGGTCGCGCTCGGTACCGTTGCCGATGTTGTCAAGCTCGATGCCAACAACCGCCGCCTCGTCGCCCAGGGTCTGCGCCGCATTCGCGCCGGCACCTTGCCCGCAGGTCTCGCGGCGCTTTTCACCGCAGCAGGCCGTGAATCCCGCGTCGCCACCACCTTCGATTTCGGCTTTGCGCTAGGCCCGCGCATCAACGCAGCGGGGCGCCTGTCTGACATGACGCTGGGCATCGAATGCCTGCTGACCGACGACAGGGCGCGGGGCGACGAGCTAGCCCGCACGCTGGACGGCATCAACCGCGAGCGGCGCGAGATTGAAGGCGACATGCGTGAACAGGCGATGCTGATCGCCGAGTCCCTGTTCGACGAAGGTGCGGATGGCGAATTCGGCGCACCGGCAGCGATCTGCGTGTTCGACCCCGACTTTCACGAAGGCGTGGTGGGCATCGTGGCCTCGCGCATCAAGGACAAGCTGCACCGCCCCACCTTCGTGTTTGCTGCCAGCCAGGCGCCGGGCAAGGAGCACGAGCTCAAGGGCTCCGGCCGCTCCATTCCCGGCTTTCATTTGCGTGACGCGCTGGACCTCGTCGCCAAGCGCCACCCCGGCGTGCTGCTGCGCTTTGGCGGCCACGCCATGGCCGCAGGCTGCACCATTGACGCTGACCAGCTGGACGTGTTTGAAGAGGCGCTGGGTCTGGTCGCCCAGGAGTGGCTGGACGCCGCCACCCTCACCCGCCGCCTGGACACCGACGGCCCGCTGGCGCTCGAATACCGGCGCATTGACCTGGTGGACACGCTGCACAGGGAAGTGTGGGGCCAGGGGTTTGCTGCACCGGTGTTCAGTGAAGAGGTGGAGGTGGTGTCGCAG
Source organism: Ramlibacter sp. (assembly GCA_014376765.1). Lineage (GTDB taxonomy): Bacteria > Pseudomonadota > Gammaproteobacteria > Burkholderiales > Burkholderiaceae_C > JACMQX01. Next base: position 50,048 of record JACMQX010000008.1, read on the forward strand.
CGCCTGGTCGGCGAGAAGCACCTGGCCCTGAAGCTCAAGCACCAGGGCGAGCCGGTGGACGGCATCTGGTTCGGCCGTACCGAGCCCCTGCCCAAGCGAGTGGTGCTGGCCTTCCGGCTCGATGCTGATGAATGGCAAGGGGTGCGGCGGGTGCGCTTTCTTGTTGAGGGTGCGGAGGTTTGAGGCGCCCAGTTTGCAGCGGGTGATGAAGCTTTCAAGCACGGAGGTCTGGCACGGTACCGGTCTTCCTGCACCGCCAGCGGCAGCACCCCATCTGCAGGCTACAAAATTACGCAGGCGCTGCTGTTGATAAGACGGCAAACGCTCATAAGCACCAGCCTTACTGAAACTGCCAGAACAACCCCACATTCGCCCCCGTCCGCACATAAAACGGATTGCGGTACCGCTCAACGCGCGCCTCCACGCCCCACAGCGGTCCGATCCAGTGGCGGACTTTCACGCTGGCTTCATTGCTGCGGAAATTGATCAGCGAAGCCGCACTGGTAATGGTCTGGTAGCCCTCGCTACCCCAGGCAAGGCGCCCGGTGACCTGCGTTTGCTTTTCGCTGCCCCAGGTAGCTGCCACAAACTGCTGGTGCGTCCTGATGTTGCCCGGGCTGCTGTCATTGAAACGGATTTCGCCCTGAACCACGAGCGGCTGCTGGTCAAAATAATAGGTCGCGCCAACGCTCTTGCTCACATCGGTATGTCCGTCAGGCGCGCGGTAATAGCCGGCACCCAGGGTGCCGATGAGATTGCGCCCCGGCAGGAATTTGCGGTTGATGAAGCTGTCGATGCGGTAGCGCGGCAAGTAGAAAGCACCGTCGCCTGCGCCCAGGGACAGCGAGCCAAACCAGTCGTTGTCAAAGGTGATGGTGTCGCCAATCGCTACGAACTGGCCGGTCTCGCGGAATCGGCGCATCGTCGCAAATTCCGCCTGCCAGCGGTGGGCACCAGTCTCATACGAGCCCCGTACCCCCGCCTCACGCCAATCGCCAAAACCCCCGGTCAGGTGATGGGCACTTGTGTAGGCGTCAAGTGAGGCGCGCGTTGGCAAGCTCACCGGCTGCGTGACCGGCTGGGCCGGTGGTTGCCGCGGCGTTGACAGCGTGCGCAGCTCGTTGGTCCCCGCCTGCGCAAGTTGCACAGCGTCGTCGGGCGTAAAAAGAGGCTCGCCTGCCTGCTGTGCGTGCGAGAACACAGGCAGGGCCAATACCGGCAGGAAGGCGATCAGGAATTTTGATTTCATAGA
>JACMQX010000329.1 GCA_014376765.1 Ramlibacter sp.
AGCCGCAGGCGCTGCAACTCGCCGGGCGACAAGGTGGGCGTACTGCGGTCCAGCGAGAGGTAGCCCAGGCCGAGCTTTTCAAGCGTGGCGACCCGGGCCAGCAAGTCGGCCGCCAGGCGCTGCGCAGCCATCAATTTTTCCAGCGATTCATTGGGCGTGCGGCGAACGTCGGGCGCTGCGTCATGCGCAAAGCCGCCTTGCTTGACGCGTTCCTGCCGGGCCTGTTTGGTGGCCTTGCGGCTGAGTACCGATTGGTCGGTTGCCGAAGCGGACTGCGTTGCAGGGTAGCCCTTGGCCGCGGGCCGCAACACCTGCGCCAGCTCGGACAGCGGCAACTGCGACAGAGCGCCGATGTCATGGCCCGCAAACGTCACCGACAAGGCCTCGGGGCGCAGCCGCTTGCCGCTGCATTGCGGGCACAGCGTGCCAACCATGTACTGCGACACTCGCTTCTTCATCAAGGCGCTCTGGGTCGTGGCAAAGGTGCGCAAGACGTAATTTCTCGCGCTGGTGAAGGTGCCCTGGTAACTCGGCTCCATCTTGCTGCGCAATGCTGCCTTCGTTTCCCTGGGGGTGAAGCCGGCATACACCGGCACCGACGGCGCTTCGTCGGTGAACAGGATCCAGTCCTTGTCCTTGCGCGGCAGGTCGCGCCAGGGCTTGTCCACGTCATAGCCCAGCGTCACCAGGATGTCGCGCAGGTTCTGGCCGTGCCAGGCGAGCGGCCACGCGGCAATGGCGCGTTCGCGGATGGTGAGCGAGTCGTCAGGGACCATCGAGGCCTCCGTCACCTCAAATACCCGGCCCAGGCCGTGGCAGCGCGGGCAGGCGCCTTGTGGGGTATTGGGCGAGAAGTCCTCGGCATACAGCATGGGCTGGCCCGGCGGGTAGTGACCGGTGCGCGAGTACAGCATGCGCAGCAGGCTGGAAATGGTGGTGACGCTGCCAACCGACGAGCGGGTGCTGGCGGTGCCTCGGGCCTGCTGCAACGCTACGGCAGGCGGCAAGCCTTCAATCGAATCGACATCGGGCACACCCACCTGATCGATCAGGCGCCTGGCGTACGGCGAGACCGACTCAAGGTAGCGCCGCTGCGCCTCGGCATACAGCGTGCCAAAAGCCAGTGACGACTTGCCCGATCCGGACACGCCGGTAAACACCACCAGCTGGTCGCGTGGGATGTCGACATCGACGTTCTTGAGGTTGTGTTCACGCGCGCCGCGCACCCGCACAAAGCCGGGCTCGGGTTGCGAGAGGTCCGGCGCGCTGGCCGGCTGTGGGTGTTCTTTGGCCATTTGTACAGCTTAGGTTGAGGGTGGCTGACCACGTGTCAGCCGCTTGTGCGCAAGGCCGTAGGAAAGTTGCGTGGCCCGGCTTCCTTAAACTCGGTGCATGAAAGCCCAACGCTTTGACTCCATTGACGCCCTGCGCGGCGTTGCCATCGTCTGGATGACGCTCTTTCATTTCTCGTTCGACCTGAATCACTTCAGCTTCATCCGCCAGAACTTCTATACCGATCCGTTCTGGACGGGGCAGCGCACCCTGATCGTCAGCCTGTTCCTGTTCTGCGCCGGGCTGGGTCAGGCCATTGCCGTTCAGCAGGGCCAGACCTGGCAGCGTTTCTGGCGGCGCTGGGCGCAGGTGGCTGGTTGTGCGGTGCTGGTTACTGTCGGGTCGCTATTCATGTTCCCGAACAGCTTCATTTACTTCGGGGTGCTGCACGGCATTGCGGTGATGCTGATCGTGGTCCGGCTGACTGCGGGGTGGGGGTCGTGGTTGTGGCTGGCGGGGGCGGTTGCGCTGCTTGTTCCGCTAGTTGCCGGCCAGTGGCTGGGGGAGGGTGGGGCGCTTGCCGGCTATGCGGATCTGTTCAATTCACGGCCGATCAACTGGCTGGGACTCATTACCCGCAAGCCCATTACCGAAGACTACGTGCCGCTGATTCCCTGGCTGGGGGTGATGTGGTGGGGGATGGCGGCGGGGCAGTGGGTGTTGCGGCGGCGGCCGGCTGTGGTCGCGCGGCCCATGCCTTCGGCTGTGTCGCCGCTGACCTGGCTGGGGCGGTGGAGTTTGAGCTGGTACATGCTGCATCAGCCGGTGCTGTTGGGGCTGTTGGCGGGGGTGCAGTGGCTGGTTGGCAAGGCGTGAACCACATCTGCGGACCGGAGAAACAAGGCAGACGTAAAAAACCGCGCAAAAGCGCGGCTTCAATGTTCAGCGCCGTAAGGCGCTGCACTCAGCGAAGGCCTTACTCGACCTTCGCGCCCTTGCGCAGGTCAGCCTGGAAAGACGTCAGACGCTGCTGTTGAAGCTGCTGCGAGATCTGCGGCTTCACGTCGTCAAACTTGGGCAATTGCGCTTCACGGATATCGTCCACGCGAATCACGTGGTAGCCGAACTGGGTCTTGACCGGCGTCTCGGTCAGCTGGCCCTTGGTGAGCTTGACCATGGCGTCCGAGAACTCCTTGACGTAGCTGCCGGGGTTGGCCCAGTCCAGGTCGCCGCCGTTGGCGCCGGAGCCCGGGTCTTTGGATTGCTTCTTGGCGATCTCGTCAAACTTGCCGCCCTTTTTCAGGCTGGCAATGATGGTCTTGGCTTCTGCCTCGGTTTCTACCAGCACGTGGCGCGCGCGGTATTCCTTGCCGCCGTTGGCCGCAGCAAACTTGTCGTACTCGGCCTTGACCTCGGCGTCCGTCACGGGGTTCTTCTTCTGGTAGTCAGCAAACAGCTCGCGGATGAGAATGGTCTGGCGGGCCAGTTCGATTTGCGACTTGAAGTCGTCCGTTGCGTCCAGGCCGCGTTTTTGCGCTTCCTGCATGAAGACCTCGCGGGCGATGACTTCGTCCTTGAGCTGGGCCTGAATCTCAGGGGTGATCGGGCGGCCGGCGCGGGCCACTTGCTGGGCAAGGGCGTCCACACGGGTTGTTGGCACTGCCTTGCCGTTGACGATGGCGACGTTTTGCGCAAACGCAGGCACGGCCAGCGCGCCCAGGACAGCCGCAGCGGCGACGGCAGACAGAAGATGCTTTTTCATGGCAATTAACCTCGAGAGTTTCAGAAGATGGGTTGCGCTGGGGGCTACCGGGATGGCGTAGCGTGCGCAGGAAAAAAGCGGGTCACAGAGTCTCAATGGCGATGGCGTGGACGCCCTGGTCAATGAATTCTTGCAGCGCATCATACACAAGGCGATGCCGGGCAACGCGGGGCTTGCCGGTAAACAAAGGTGAAGCAATGCGGACCCGGAAATGTGTGCCCGAGCCCGTGCCGTCGGCCCCGGCATGGCCCGCATGCGCGGCGCTTTCGTCCAGCACTTCAAGTTGCCCGGGGCTGAGCTTTTCGCGCAGGCGCTGCTCCAGCTGGATGGCGGTGAATTGACCCATAGCTTGAGTTCCTCAGCCCGCCGGCTCATCAGTTTTGAGGTACTTGGCGATGTACACGCCCTGCGCCGCAATGAACACCAGCGGGAAGGCATATCCCCAGAGCTTGAAGTTCACCCAGGCCTCGGTGCTGTAGTAAGCCGCCACGTAACCGTTAACCGCCGACATGAAGAGGCAGTAGCAGATCCACGCCACATTCAGGCGTATCCAGACCGGCTCAGGCAACTGCATCTGGCTGCCCAGCAGCAGCTTGAGGAAGTTTTTTCTCATGACCCACATGGCAACAGCCAGCGCAATGGCCATGGCCGCATACAGCACAGTTGGCTTCCACTTGATGAAGCGCTCGTCCTGCAGCACCAGGGTGAGCGTGCCAAACACCAGGATCAGCGCCAACGTGATTTTCTGCAGCGTTTGCAGCTTGCGCTCCATGGCGTAGATCACGCCCATCTGGATCGCCGTGGCCGTCATCAACACGGCGGTGGCGACATAGATGTTGAACATCTTGAAGGCCGCAAAGAAAAGCAGGATGGGAAGGAAGTCGAGTACGAGTTTCATGCAGGAGGAATTGGGAGCGAAAGAGGGAGCTGGATCAGCTCGGCTTGAAATCAAGCGACGCCGAATTCATGCAATAGCGCAGGCCGGTGGGGGCAGGGCCGTCTTCAAACACATGGCCCAGGTGCGAGCCGCAGTCGGAGCAGTGCACCTCGGTGCGCTTCATCCACAGCATGCCGTCAACTTTGGTTTCCACTGCACTGCTGCCAATCGGCTGGAAGTAGCTGGGCCAGCCTGTGCCCGACTCGAACTTGGCAGACGAGTCAAACAGCGGCTTGCCGCAGCAGATGCAGGCGTAGATGCCTTTTGCTTCGTTGTCTGCGTACTTGCCGGTGTGGGCACGCTCGGTGGCTTCATGGCGCGTCACGTCGTAGGCCATCGGCTCGGCGCCCTTGGCGGCCAGCAGGGCTTTCCATTCAGCGTCGGTTTTTTCGATTTTTGACATTCGGTGTGACTCCTTGTACAGACTTGTTCACGATGAGCAGCTGATCTCGATGCTGCGCGCCCAGTCGGGCGGAAAGCCGGCTTGCGCCTCGAATCCGGCGTGCTCGTCAAAAGGATTGTCCAGCAAGCGCAGCAGGGTATGGACTCCGGAGAAGTCTTTTAGTTTCGCCCGCTGGATGGCCTCTTCGCCCAGATGGTTGCGCAAGATGAATTTGGGATTGGTGGCCAGCATGGACAGGCCCGCGGCTGCCGCGTCCTGCGCTTCAATACGCTGCGAATACTGTAGCAGCCAGGCATCGAATGCCGCGCGGTCAATAAACAAGTCGCGCACCGGCACGGCGGCCGCCGGGGTCGCGCCATCGGCCACGTAGCGGGACAGGCGCCGCCAGAAAATCGTGTAGTCCACCTGCTCGCTGGCCAAGAGGCGCAAGGTGGCATCAATCAGCTGGCGGTCTTCGTCGCGGGCTTCAAGAAGGCCCAGCTTGGAGCGCATCCGGTCTTCCAGTTGCGCCGGGAAAACAGCCTTGTAGGACTCCAGCGCAGCGATGGCCAGCTCTTGCTCGCCAATCAGCGGCAGCAGGGCCTGGCCGAGGCAAAACAGGTTCCAGTAGGCCACGTTGGGCTGCTTGTTGTACGCATAGCGGCCCTGGTTGTCGCTGTGGTTGCAGATGTGGGCGGGGTCAAAACCGTCAAGGAACTGGAAAGGGCCGTAGTCAATCGTCAGGCCCAGGATGCTCATGTTGTCGGTGTTCATCACGCCGTGGCAAAAGCCCACCGCCTGCCAGGCCGCCACCATGACGGCCGTGCGCTCACTCACCGCTTCCAGCAGGTTGGCATAGGGGTTGCCAGCGAATTTCTCCGAGCTTGCGCAGGCCGGGTAATAGCGCCTGATCACGTAGTCGGCCAGCGTCCTCAGGTCGTCGTACTGCTCGCGTGACGAGAAATGCTCGAAGTGGCCAAACCGGATGAAGCTGGGCGCTACACGGGTTACGACGGCGGCCGTTTCAACCGTCTCGCGCCGCACCGGCGCGTCCGACCCCGTGATGCACAGCGCCCGCGAGGTGGGGATGCCCAGGCCATACATGGCTTCTGATGCAAGGAATTCGCGGATGCTGGAGCGCAACACGGCCCGGCCGTCGCCCATGCGGGAGTAGGGCGTCGCGCCGCTGCCCTTGAGCTGCACCTCCAGGCCGGCGCCGGTCTCGCCCAGCAAAATGGCGCGGCCGTCGCCTAACTGCCCCGCCCAGACGCCAAACTGGTGGCCGCTGTAGACACTGGCCAGCGGATCTGTGCCATCGATAAAGCGGTTGCCCGTGAGGGCCTGCAAGGAAGCATCAGAGTCGGCCCAGGCGGGCTCCAGACCCAGCAGCCGGGCCACCTTGTCACTGCGTGCAACCCAGTACGCAGAAGGCAGAGGTGTAGGCGCAAGCCGTGTATAGAATGGTTCACCAAGGCCCGCAAATTCGTTGTGCCAAGCCAGGTTCAGTGCAGTACCGGTCGGGCCGTCAAAGGCTTTGTTCATAGGCTCCGATTGTCGCGCCACATGTTGAATTTTTTCAGACGCCTGCTCAATCACCTTGCCAGCTCCACTGGCAGGACGCGGGAGACTGAGCGCAGGCCGCGCGCCATGCAGGCGCTGGCCGGCTCCATCGCCCGGGAACTGCGCGCCCCCCTTCTGCAATTGCGCCGCAACCTGCATGCCATGCAGCAGGCCTTGCCGCCCCCAACCACCAAGGTCCAGGCCCAGACGCTGGGCTCCCGTGAGGTCAATGCCCTGTACCGGCACCTTGCACAAAGCGACATGGCCCTGCGCCACAGCCTGCAGGTGATCGAGGTGATGCTGGGTGCAGTCAACGCCAGTCCGCTGGACAGGGCCGGCTTTACCCATCTGTCGGCCGCTGACGTCACAAGCCGGGCCGTTCAGGAGTTCCGTTTCGAGGCGGGCGACGCACGCGCCAGGCTGAAGCTGGAGGTCATGCAGGACTTCAGCTTCCGCGGTGACGAGGCGGCCTGTCTCCTGGTGCTGTCCACCCTGCTCAGGAACGCGTTGAGCGAGCCTGCCCCCGATCCGCCGCCTCGCGTCACCCTCACCGTTGACACCGACCATGTGGTCGTGCGGGACAACGGCCCCGGCCTGGCTCCGGCCGTGGTGACGCAGTTGTTCGAGCCGTTCAGCCCGCCCCGCCCGACCGGCAGCACCGGCCTGGCACTGGCGCACTGCCAGCGGGTGATGCGCGCATTCGGCGGGCGGATCGAGTGTGAGGCCATGCCGGGCCGGTTCACCCAGTTCACCCTGCACTTTCCGCCGGTCAGCCCGGCCGAGCGCGACGCCGACCGGCTCGAGTTGCTGCGCCGCGCCCAGGCGGCACTGGGAGGCAAGCGCATTCTGGTGGTGGACGACGACCCCACCCTGCGACTGACCACACGCCACAAACTGCAACCCCTGGGCGCAGTCATCGATGAAGCGCCGGACGGCCAGCGTGCGCTCGAAATTTTGTGCAACACCCGTTACGACCTGCTGGTGCTCGACCTGAACATGCCGGTGCTGGACGGCTACGCGCTGACCGAGCGAATCCGTCAGGGCCACGCGCCTGCCAACCGGGACGTCTGCATCGTGGCCTACACCAGCGAGCTGGCCCACATGACAAGCGCCAAGACGCACAAAGCCGGGATGGATGGTTTTGTGAGCAAGCCCTGCGCGCAGCTGCCGCTCATGCGCGCCCTGACCGAGGCCATGGAACACACGCTCATGCACGCCCGCACAGAAGCGGCAGTGCCCGCCGGCCAGGCCAGGCGGGCCGCTAACGCGGAGCCCGACAACCGCGTGGCCGTGGCCCGGTATTTGAAGCCGGGGCGCAACACGCCACTCACTGGCTACGCTGCAGGCGCTGCAGGCAGCATCGTCCTGCTCGAACGGCAGCGCCTGGAAGGTTTCCGCCAGCTTGGCATGCTGGAGGAGCTGGTGAACGATTACCTGCCAGAGATCGCACGCCTGGTCGACAAGCTGGAGGGCGATGTTTCCCGCCAGGACCTCGACACCAGCCTGGAGACGCTGCATTCCCTGCTCGGCATGAGCGGGGAGGCTGGTGCGAGCGCGCTGTACCAACTGGTGCGGCGGGTTTACGTGCCCATGGTGGAGGACCGCCGCTGGCCGGTAGACTCCGAATGGCTGCTCCAGCTCAAAAGCCTTTCCATGCAAACCGCCGAGGCCCTGCGCGCTTACGGCGCAGCGGCGCCAAAGAGCAGGACCCGTTGAATGCAGTGACTGTTGAAAAGCAGTTCCAGCCAGATGCAGTTTTTTCGCCCCGCGCAGTTCCCGTCAACCGCAGTAGTTCTTAAGAAAAAAAAGACCAATGCCCCTACCGGACCCACTGCAAGAAGCCCACGCCATTTTGTTTGTCGACGACGAGCCCACGTCGTGCAAGCTGTTTGCCGGCATGTTTGGCAACGAATTCGAAATCGTCACCGCCTCTGGCGTGACTGAAGCGCTCGAACTGCTGTCCGGGCGCGGCCACGAGTTTGCCGTGCTCGTGACCGACTACCGCATGCCCGAGCGCGACGGCATGAAGCTGCTGCAGGCCGTGCAACGCGACTACCGCCACCTGGTGCGCGTGCTGGCCACGGCCTACGCCGGCAAAGAGGTGGCCATGGCCGCCATCAACCAGGGCAAGGTGCTGCGCATCCTGGAAAAACCGCTGGACGATGCCGTCACCCGCGACGCGCTGCGCGAGGCGCTGGCCCTGCACCGCAGCCGGGCCATCGAGCGGGCGCTCAACGAGGGCCGCGTGGCCGCGCTGCGCGAAACACTGGGCTTTCTGGCCCATGAACTGAACACCCCGCTGGCCACAGTGCGCGGCTACCTTACCGCCGTGACCAACCGCTACCAGGCGTCACCGCCCGGTGCGCCTCCCGGCACCGTCCAGTTCCTGGAAGCGCAGCCCGGCGAAGTGATGGCCGCGCTGGCCAACGCCGAGCGGCGCGCGCTGTACTGCCAGTCGCTGGTCTCGACCTTTGTGCAGTCGGCCCGGGACGCCTATCCGGGCGCGCCGGTGCAGACCTTTGGCGCGGCCAGCCTGGTTGGCTCATTGCTGGACGAGTTCCCGTTTGAAGGCAGCGAGCGGACCTTCGTGTCCAGCCATGTGGAGGAAGACTTTCTCTTGCCCGGCCGGCGCGACCTGCTGTACCTCGTGCTGTGCACCCTCACCAAAAACGCCATGCTGGCGATGCGCGGCATGCCCTTGGCGCGCCTGCGCATCGAACTGGCACGCCGGCAACAAGGCGGGCGGGGCCTGGCCCAGCCCTGCATGCGCTTTGTCGACAACGGCCCGGGCATCCCGCCCGAAATTCTGTCGCGCCTGACGCGCGAGCCCGTCACCACCCGCGAATCCTCGGGCGGCAACGGCATGGGGCTGATGTTCTGCCGGCGGGTGATGCAGTCCATAGGCGGCAGCATCGAGATCCAGTCCGAGCCGGGGGAGGGCGCGGCGGTGGCGCTGTACTTCCAGCCCGTCAGCGCGCCTTCGGGGCCCCGCAGCGCATAGCTTTCGGGGGACGTCCATCCAGTAGCATCGGGGGTTTCGCCACACCAATAATTTCCAGGAGAACTGCGCATGCTGGGTCTGATGCAAAACCAACCGCTTTTGATCTCGTCGCTGATCGAGTTTGCCGACCGCCACCATGGCGATGCAGAAATCGTGTCAAGGCGGGTTGAGGGCGACATCCACCGCTACACCTGGAAAGACGTGGCCGGGCGTGCCCGCAAAGTTGCCGGTGCGCTCGACGCATTGAAGCTGGGCTTCAGCGACCGCGTTGCCACGCTGGCCTGGAACGGCTACCGCCACCTGGAGCTGTACTTCGGCGTGAGCGGCTCCGGACGCGTGCTGCACACCCTGAACCCGCGCCTGCACCCCGACCAGATCGCCTGGATCGCCAACCATGCCGAAGACCAGGTCCTATGCTTTGACATGAGCTTCCTGCCGCTGGTCAAGGCCTTCCACGCGCACTGCACCACCATCAAGCACTACGTGGCCCTGTGCGATGCTGACAAGTTGCCGGCCGACAGCGGCATCCCCAACCTGACGAGTTACGAAGCCTGGATCGCACCCCACGCCAGCACCTACGCGTGGCCGGAGTTTGACGAAAACTCAGCCTCCAGCATGTGCTACACCAGCGGCACCACGGGCAACCCGAAAGCGGCCTTGTACAGCCACCGCTCCACCACGCTGCATGCGTATGCGGCTGCGCTTCCCGACGTCATGAACCTCAGCGCCCGCGACTCGGTGCTGCCGGTGGTGCCGATGTTCCACGTCAATGCCTGGGGCATTCCGTACTCGGCCGCGCTCACCGGCTGCAAGCTGGTGTTTCCCGGCCCGGGGATGGACGGCAAGTCGGTGTATGAGCTGATTGAAAACGAGAAGGTCACCTTCGCCGCCGGCGTGCCGACGGTGTGGCAGATGATGCTGGCGCACATGAAGGCCGGCAACCTGAAGTTCTCCACGCTGACCCGCACGGTGATTGGCGGCTCGGCCTGCCCGCCAGCGATGATTCACGCCTTCCAGGAAGACTACGGCGTGGACGTGCTGCATGCCTGGGGCATGACCGAGATGAGCCCGCTGGGCACGCTGTGCACGCTCAAGAACAAGCACCTGAGCATGGAGCCTGACGAGCAAATGAAGATCCGCCTGAAACAGGGCAGGGCGATCTACGGGGTGGACATCAAGATCGTTGGCGACGACGGCAATGAGTTGCCGTGGGACGGCAAGGCCTACGGCGATTTGCTGGTCAAAGGCCCGTGGATCATGCGGGAATACTTCAAAGGCGAAGGCGGCAATCCGCTCATCAAGGACGCGCACGGCGCCGAGTGGTTCCCGACCGGGGACGTGGCAACCATTGACGCAGACGGTTTCATGCAGATCACCGACCGCAGCAAGGACGTGATCAAGTCCGGCGGCGAGTGGATCAGCTCCATCGACATCGAGAACATCGCGGTGGCGCATCCCGCTGTGGCGATGGCGGCCTGCATTGGCGTGTTCCACCCCAAGTGGGACGAGCGCCCGATC
>JACMQX010000330.1 GCA_014376765.1 Ramlibacter sp.
CTGGACAAGGGCGGCAACCTTGCTGTCGCGTACACCGCCATCCGCTTGGGCGAGAACGGCCCCCTGCTGGCTGTAGGCCGCGATTTGGGCGCTATCGTGGCCATCCAGCAACGGTTCATCGAAGCGCAGCATGAGATGGAGCGCAGCTACTGGCGTGCCCGCCAGGCCGAGTCGCGCTACCGCCTGCTGTTCCAGGTGGCCACCGACGCTGTGATGGTGATCGACGCACAGACGCTTGAAATCCTGGAGGCCAACCAGGCTGCGTCCCAACTCTTTGACATGCCGCCTGAGCAACTGCTGGGCCGGCCTGCGTCATTTGGCTTTGAGCGGCACTCACGCGGCGCCATTGACGAGCTGCTGGGCACCTCCCGCACCACCGGCCAGCCGTCCGAGATCCGCGCGCGGCTGCTGGGCAAGGTCACCGCCACCAGCGTGGCTGCCACGCCGTTCCGTGCGGACGCAGCCATGCGCCTGTTGATGCGGATTCGCACCATGGACATGCCGGGTTCGCCGGCCGACCTCAATGCCACGCTGGCGCGGCTGGTGGACGGCGCCAGTGATGGCGTGGTCGTCACCGATTCCGGCGGCCGCATCATGATGGCCAACCCCGCCTTCCTCAAGCTGGTGCGGGTGACGACGGAAGTCGACGTCAAGGGCCGCCCGCTGATGGACTGGATCGGCATGTCGGACGACCAGTTGAGCACGCTGATCACGCAGGTCCGGCGCCAGGGCATCACACGGCGCCTGGCGTCACGGCTCATGTCGGCTGATGCCGGCGTCATGCCAGTGGAGGTCTCTGCTGCGCTGCTGACCGAGGGCGACCAGGAGTGCATCGGATTCACCATTCATTCCGTTGCGCAGCCCGTTGCCTTGTCCAAAGCCGCTGGAGATGAACTGCGCCAGGCGATTGACCGCCTTGCCGCGCAGGTAGGCTGCATCGCCCTGCCCGAGTTGATGCAGCAGGCCACGGTGCTGCTGGAGCGTCATTTCATCAGTGTGGCGATGGCGCAGGTACATAACGACCGTGACGCCGCAGCAGGCCTGCTGGGTGTGAGCCCCGCCCATCTTGACCTGGCTGCCGCAAACGCAGCGCGCCCAACCCCCGAGAGCCTTTGAGATGGTGAGTCATCCGGCCTTCGGCCAGGCGGATCTCACCAATTGCGAGCGTGAGCAGATTCACCTGGCCGGCTCGATCCAGCCCCACGGCCTGTTCCTGGCCGTGCAGGAACCTGATTTGCGCATCGTGCAGGTCAGCGCCAACACCGGCGCCTTGCTGGGCATGGCGCCCGGCCTGCTGCTGAACCAACAGGTGAGCCTGCTGGGCGAGGCGCTGGCCCAATGCCTGAAACGCATTGCCGGCTCGGCTGAACTGTCCGAGCCCGCGCCGCTCAAGTGCCGGGTGCTGGCGCATGGCAAGCAGGGCGAATTTGAAGGCACCGTCCACCGCATCGCGGGCAAGGTGCTCCTGGTGGAAATCGAGCCGGCAGGCCTTGAAGGCAGCGGCATTGACACCGTCAACATGGGCCAGCGGCAGTTGCTGGAGCACGTGGGCGCGTCCATCGAGCGTTTCAGCAACGCCTCCACTATTGGCACCCTGTCGGACGCGGTGGTCAGGCGCTTTCGCGACCTGATCGGTTATGACCGGGTGATGGTCTACAAGTTTGATCCAGATGGCCACGGCAAGATCATTGCCGAGGCCCGTGACCCGAGGCTGGACCCGCTGCTCGGGCACCACTATCCGGCCAGTGATATCCCGCAGATGGCGCGTACTCTGTACATCCGCAACCGCTTGCGCGTGCTGGTCAATGTGCACTATGAGCCGGCGGCTTTGGTGCCGCGGCGGCTGCCGGGCAGCGACCAGGAACTGGACATGTCGATGTGCCAGTTGCGCAGCATGTCGCCGCTGCACCTGCAGTACCTCAAGAACATGGGCGTCACCGCCACGCTGGTCGTATCTCTGGTGCGCGAAGGCCGGCTGTGGGGGCTGATTGCCTGCCATCACTATGCGCCGCGCAGTCTGCGTTTTTCGGTGCGGGCGGCCGCCGACATGCTGGCCGAGGTGATCTCCACCCGCATCGCCGCCATCGAGAATTACACCCATGCCCAGGTCGCCATCCAGGTGCGCCGTCTTGAGCAGCGGCTGGTCGAAGCCACCTCTACAGAAGGCGACTGGCGCCTCGCGCTGTTCCGCAATCCGCATACCCTGCTGCAGCCGCTGGACGCCACTGGCGCGGCACTGTTCCATGACGGCGAAATCCTTACCTCCGGCGAAGTGCCGTCCACGCCTGAGTTGCGGGCGCTAGTGGCTTGGGTCGACGGCCAGCAACCAGACGGGTTGTTCAGCTCCTCGTCCGTCGCGCGGGCCAACCCTGCGCTCGAGTCCCTGACGTCCACCGCCAGTGGCGTGCTGGCCGTCAAGCTGTCGGCCTCCCGGCCGGACTACCTCATGTGGTTCCGCAAGGAGCAATTGCTGAGCGTCACCTGGGCGGGCGACCCGTCCAAGCCGGTGGTGAGCAAAGACCCGCTGGAGCTGTCGCCCCGGCGCTCATTTGCCGCGTGGTCTGAAATCGTGCGCGGTACCGCGTTGCAGTGGACCAGTGGCGAGGCAGCGCTGGCACGCGCCTTCGGTGCCTCGCTGATCGACATCATCCTGCAGGTCAACGCGGTGCGGCTGCTCATTGCCGAACACCAGCTCACGCAGACCCGTGCATCGGTGGCCAACTCGCAGGAGCCAGTGATCATTGCCGATGCCCGGCGGCGGGTGTTGTTCGCCAACGATGCGTTCTTCAAGCTGGCGCGCCGCCCCCGCGACGAACGCCCCACGCTGGACGAAATGGCCTTGCTGTTCAGCGAGCCTGCCAAAGTGCACGCGATGCTGGAAACACTGGCTGAGGAGCGCCAGGCCTGGCGCGGTCCGCTTGACCTGCAACTGGCCGATGGCGCGATGCTGCCTGTGAACATCCGCGCTGAAGTGGTGCCGGCCCGCGACGGCTCGGTGCTGGGCTTCTTTCTCATCTTTGACGATCTCTCCGATACGCAACGCACGGCGGCCGCCCGCCAGCGGCTGGAGGAGTCGCTGGCTCAAGCGGGCCTGGCGCGCGACAGCACTGGCCTTGGAGTCGGCGAGCCGGATGAATTGATTGGGGCTGTACTGGCCAACGCCAGCCTGGCCGCGATGGACATTGCCGACGGCAGCACCGGCCCGTCGGTGGCCGGCTTGCTGGAGGAAATCGACAGCTCCACCCGCCGTGCCACATCGCTTTACGGCCGGATGCGCACCTTCATTGAAGAGGTGTGAGGGCCAAGGCCTCGGACAGCTCGGCAAAGAGCTTTTCGTGCATCTCAAAGGCCCACAGGGCTTCAGCCACAACGGCGTCGCTTGCGGCCTTGTCGTGGGTTACCTGGTCGAGGCCGGCTCGCAACGTTTGCGCAAGCCTGGCCACTTCCGGCGGTTCGCCAAACTCATAAAAAGCGGTCCCGCCACCCTGCGGCGGCAGTTGCAGGCTTCGCACCACAATATTGCGCAACATCTGCCCGCCGCTCAAGTCGCCCAGGTAGCGTACATACGCATGCGCGGACAGCAGCACGGGTGCGCTGGCGCTCAACTCGCGCAGGCGGGCGGCATAAGTCAGGGTAGAGGGCAACACCTCAAAGTCCTGCGGCCAGGTAACGCCGTGCAGGGCCTGCAAGTCCTGCTGCAACGGCAGAGTACGGAACATATTGGGAAGGTAGACGGGCGCGACATCTTCGTTGCCCGCATGGCGCTCAAGACCTTTCTCCAGCTCGCTGTAGACCGGCTCAAGATTGCGCAGATGCAGGCAGTAGCCGCGGCGGTCCAGCCGGTCGCGCAGCAGATGCTGCATGAACAAAGTGCTTTCAACCTGCCGGTGCAGCGCCGAAGTTTCTGAACGCAGGCGCGCAGCCAAGGTCAGGCTCACCGGGTCTCCTGCCCCTCGACAGCGGTGTCGCCCACACCAAAGCGGCGCAGTTTGACGTACAGGCTCTGGCGCGACAGGCCCAGCATCTCGGCTGCAGAGGCGCGGTTGTCGCCCGTGAGCTCCAGCGCCGCCTCGATGCACAGCTGCTCGATCAGGTCGGTCGTTTCGCGCACGATGTCTTTCAAGGGCACACGGCCCACCAGCTCGGTCATCTGGCCAGCTGAGCGCGGCAGTTCCTTGCCCCGCGTTTCATTGGACAGGCGCCGCCCCACATCGCGGATGGTGAAGCCCAGGCAGGGCTGCTCGCCGGTCGTCACGGCTACAGCAGAAATCTCAACCTCTGCAGTCGAGCCATATTCGCCGCGCATGCTGGTGGCAAACAGGCGCACGGCGCCGCGCTGGCGCAGGTTGGAAATCAGCACGTTGAGGTCCACACCAGTACGCCCCAACCACCGTTCCAGGGACGCGCCGCGCACCAGTTCCTCGCTGGCCAGTTGCGCCAATTCAAGAAAAGCGCGGTTGACGGTGAGCACCCGGCCCTCCAGGTCGGTCACGACAAAAGCATCCGGCGCGCTCTCCATCACGCTGAGCAGCAATTGCTTGGCGCCACCGTCGGCTGGCGCTGCCACGCTTTGCGCGCGCGCCAGGCGGATCAGGAAGTGGGTGGAATTTTCCTGCCGGAACAAAGAGACCGACATCGTGAGTTCGGTGCCGCCCTCAGCCAGGCGCACTGAAAACGGATCGCAGCGCCCATTGGCGCGCAGCGCGGTGAGCATTTGACGCGTAGCGGTCAGGCTGGCGGGCTGCAGACTGTCGGCCAGCGACCAGCCAGTGCGACGGGATTTCTCGCCCAACAGCTCATAGGCAGCCGGGTTGGCTTCTTCCAGCTTTTCAGTCGTGCCGTCCAGGATGATCACCGCCTCGGAGGCGACCTGGAACAGCAGCCGGTACCGGGTCTCCACATGGCGCAGGCGCCAATAGTCCCGCTCCATCGAAAGTTGCGCGCTGACCAGCCGCTGTTGCAGGGCCACCTGCGAACGCAAGTCCCGGCCAAACGCGACAGAATGCGGCTTGCCCGCAAGCGACTTGCCCGTGCGGCGCACCGCAACGACGGAGTAGGAAAGGGGGAGGTCAGCGCCATCGGCCGAGGGGTGGTTGACATGCCGCCACCGAGCGCCCGCACCCGTGCTGGCGTCTTTGAGCATGGCTTCCACTTTGGCCTTGCTGTCAGCCGTGACCGTTTGGGACCATGGCTTGCCCAGCCAGTCCTGGTAGCCATGGCTCAGCAGTTCGTCGCTGCCAAAAGCCATGTCGCGAATCACACCGCCTTCGTCCACGATCAGCACCACATCGGCGGAAGCGGAAATCAGCTCGCCTGCGACTTCTGCGTCCAGATCAGCCAGAAACAGCTTGGGCGTAATAAAGCGCCCAATGGCGTGTTCCTGTGTTCCCTGGGGCATTCAATTCTTTCGTCATAGGGTAGTTGGCACCAGCCCGGCAGCGACGCGTGCTCAGCAATGCCGGCTGCGGTTGCTCGCCAGCTGTTCAGCCAGCAGCGGCGCCTGGCGGCCATCGCCGCAAGCACCGTCCGCCTGAACTTGCGCCACGTATTCGGGATGCAGAGCAAAGACTGGACCACCCACCATTATGCCGATGTGCGGGTTGATCGCGGCCTTACGCACACTGGCAATGCAGTCACTCAGCTCGGGCAGGTGCAGGTCGCTGGCGGTGGAAAAGCCGACCACATCGAACCATTCACGGCGCACCATGGTCACCGGGTCTGCGCCGGCCTCCCAGGGGCCGCCGGCCACGTCCCAGCCGGCACGGCGAAAAAACTCCGCCACCATCACCAGGCCGAAGGTGTGCTGCTCGCCCGGGCAGGGCAAGAGCAGGACCCGGCGGCCATTGGTGGGGTGGTCCACCGAGTTGCCAAAGGCCGGGCTCAACTCACGCAAAACCTGCTGCAGGCGCCCCAATCCCAGCGTGACTTCGGTGAAGTCGCACAAATCCTGCTCCCACAGCTCGCCCAGGTGGCGGCCCACTGGCGCCAGCAGGTCCAAATAGATGGTTTCCACTGAAATGCCGCGTGCGCGCATGGCTTCCACACAGGCGTGGGCGATGTCCTCATCGCGCGCCAGCACCAGCTTGGCAAACTCCTCGACATCACGCTGGGTAACGCCCTGCGCCGGCAGGCCCGGCAGGGTCAGGCACTCGTGCGGCGTGCGGTGCGCCAGCACCAGGCGGGGGATGATTTCTTGTTCAATGGCACGCGCCAGAAGGGCCATTCGCAGGTCAATGGCCTCGCGGCTGGAATCGGTGGGAGCACGGGCGGTCACTTCGGCCTCAGGCGCGTACGCGGCGTTGGCGCCGGCCCAGCGATCGCCGGGGCTGGCACTTTGCCCGCCGAATTCGTGCATGGATACGTCGTTCGTGAACGATCTCATCTGGCTTTCTCCTCGCGTTGGATGCCTGTCGGGATGGGTAACCGATACCACCGGCCACGTTGACCTGATTGCTTTCCGGACTACCTGTAGGGTTTTTACCGCGTGCCGCAATTTTTTACCCTCACGTTTCCCCTAAGCCGTTACAAAAACTTTACTCTTCGCAACAAACATGTCAAGTTTAATTTACGTCATGCCAAGTTGACAGTTTCGGGCAACAGGGATAAATTGCAGTGCATTGGCAGTATTGCCGGAGACAAAGACATGCAGCGTGGCGAGCCAAACCCGGCACCCAGCCGACCCCTTTACACCGCAGAAGAGCGCATCCGGCGCGATGCGACCGTCTGGACCTTGATCCAGGGCCTTCTGGCACCCGTGCAGTTCCTCGTTTTTCTTGTCAGTCTTGGCCTGGTTTTGCGTTACCTGGCCACTGGCGAAGGCTTGGGCCTGGCCAATGCGTCCGTCGTACTCAAGACCTTCACGCTCTACACCATCATGATCACTGGCTGCATCTGGGAGAAGGTGGTGTTCGGACGCTACCTGTTTGCACCGGCTTTTTATTGGGAAGACGTTTTCAGCATGCTGGTGCTGGCCCTGCACACCGCCTACCTCGCCGCACTGGGAACCGGCTACCTGGATGCCCGAGAGCTGATGTATCTGGCCCTGGCCGCGTACGCCACTTACGTGATCAACGCGACTCAGTTCATTTTCAAGCTGCGCGCCGCGCGGCTGGACCACGCCCGCAGCCTGGCGGCACGCCCGGCGGAGATGGCGGCATGAGCACGGTCATCCCGATCCATGCGGCATCCATTGGCTGCGCCGATGCGCCGGTGTTGCGCGAGCGCGGCCAGCGTGAAGTTTTCTGCGGCCTGACCGGCATCATCTGGCTGCACCGGAAAATCCAGGACGCTTTCTTTCTGGTGGTGGGCTCGCGCACCTGTGCCCACCTGATCCAGTCGGCAGCCGGCGTGATGATCTTTGCCGAGCCCCGTTTTGCCACCGCCATCATCGACGAGCGGGACCTCGCCGGCCTGGCCGACGCCAACACCGAACTCGACCGCGTGGTCACCCGCCTGCTGGAGCGGCGCCCCGAGATCAAGCTGCTGTTCCTGGTCGGCTCCTGCCCGTCTGAAGTCATCAAGCTGGACCTGTCCCGCGCTGCCTCGCGCCTGTCGGCCAGCTTCTCGCCCGGCGTACGGGTGCTGAACTATTCGGGCAGCGGCATCGAGACCACCTTTACCCAGGGCGAAGACGCCTGCCTGGCCTCGCTCGTGCCCGACTTGCCCGCTTCGGCAGCCGATGCGCCCACCAGCCTGCTGGTCGTCGGCGCCCTGGCCGACGTTGTGGAAGACCAGTTTGCCCGCCTCTTCACGCAACTAGGCATTGGCCCGGTGCGCTTCTTCCCGCCACGGCATGCAAACGACCTGCCTCCCGTCGGGCCCAACACCCGCTTTTTGCTGGCCCAGCCTTTCCTGGCCGACACCGCCCGCGCCCTCGAACAACGCGGCGCCGTGCGTCTGCCCGCACCGTTCCCGCTGGGTGTTGAAGGCACGACGCACTGGCTGCAAGCCGCAGCCACCCAGTTTGGCGTGGCACCGCAGCGCTTTGAAGTGGTCACCGCCAGCGCACGCCAACGGGCCGGCGCTGCCCTCGCCCGCCAGCGCGTGCAACTGGCCGGCAAAAAGATTTTCTTTTTCCCCGATTCGCAGCTGGAAATTCCGCTGGCCCGCTTCCTGTCCCGCGAACTGGGCATGGAGCTGGCCGAAGTCGGCACGCCCTACCTGCACCGCCAGCACCTGGCCGAAGAGCTGGCGCTGCTGCCTGCCGGCACCTTTTTGTCCGAAGGCCAGAACGTCGACAACCAGCTGGACCGCTGCCGCGCCGCCCGTCCGGATCTGGTGGTCTGCGGCCTGGGCCTGGCCAACCCGCTGGAAGCCGAAGGCATGACGACCAAGTGGTCGATCGAGCTCGTCTTCACCCCCATTCAGGGCTACGACCAGGCCAGCGACCTGGCCGAGCTTTTTACACGCCCGCTGGTCCGCAAGCTGCGGCTGGCCGCCTGAGCCGATACGCCCCATGCAACTCACACTCTGGACCTACGAAGGACCGCCGCACGTTGGTGCCATGCGCATCGCCACCGCCATGAAGGACGTGCACTACGTGCTGCACGCACCGCAGGGCGACACCTACGCCGACCTGCTGTTCACGATGATCGAGCGCAACAGCCGCCGCCCGCCCGTGACCTACACCACCTTCCAGGCCCGCGACCTGGGTGGCGACACTGCCGAGCTGTTCAAGAACGCCGCGCGCGAAGCCTTCGAGCGCTTCAAGCCCAAGGCCATGATGGTAGGCGCCTCCTGCACCGCCGAGCTGATCCAGGACGACCCGGGCGGCCTGTCCCGCGCACTGGACCTGCCGATCCCGGTGGTCGCGCTGGAGCTGCCTTCCTACCAGCGCAAGGAAAACTGGGGCGCGAGCGAGACCTTCTACCAGATGGTGCGTGCCCTGGCCGGCCCGGCAGGCGCCAAGGCACCCCGCGCCGAGGGCCAGCGCCCCAGCTGCAACATCCTGGGCCCCGCCGCGCTGGGCTTTCGTCACCGCGACGACCTGCGGGAGATCACGGGCCTGCTCACGCAGATGGGCATCGAGATCAACGTGGTGGCGCCGCTGGGCGCGGCCCCAGCCGACATGGCCCGCCTGCGCGACGCTGACTTCAACGTCGTGCTCTACCCCGAGATCGCCTCCTTGGCCGCCGGCTGGCTAACGCGCAGCTTTGGCCAGCCCGCCACCAAAACCATCCCCATCGGCATGGGCGCCACGCACGACTTCATCATGGAAGTGGCGCAGCTGGCAGGCATTGACCCCGAGCCCGTGCTCCAGCTGGCCGAGCAGCGCGCCACCTGGTATGCACGCTCGGTCGACTCCACCTACCTCACCGGCAAACGCGTATTCATTTTTGGTGATGCGACCCATGCCGTGGCAGCCGCCCGTGTGGCCAGCCGGGAGCTGGGATTCAAGGTGGTCGGCATCGGCACCTACAGCCGCGAGTTCGCCCGTGAAGTGCGCGAGGCCGCCAAGCTCTACGAGGTGGAGGCGCTCATCAGCGACGACTACCTGGAGATCGAGGCCAAGATCATCGAGCTGCAGCCCGAACTGGTGCTGGGCACGCAGATGGAGCGCCACATTGCCAAGCGCGTGGGCGTGCCCTGCGCCGTGATCTCGGCCCCCGTGCACGTGCAGGATTTCCCGGCCCGTTATTCGCCGCAGATGGGCTTTGAAGGCGCCAACGTGATGTTCGACACCTGGGTGCATCCTCTGATGATGGGGCTTGAAGAGCACCTGATCGGCATGTTCCGCGGCGACGCCGAATTCCATGAAGACGCAGCGCCTTCCCACCTGGGCGGCGCCGCCTCGCCTCGCGCGGCCATGGCGCCTGCACGTGACCCCTCGCAAGGCCACGCACAAGACCCGCTGCAAAAGCAACCCGCTGCCGTCCGCGAGGCCGCCATCGAGGCCGAACAGGCCATCGCGGCAGCCGCAAGAACATCGACCGCAGCCACCACCGCCCCCACCCCGGCCGCAGAAGCCACCTGGGGCGCCGACGCCGAAAAAGAACTGCGCAAGATCCCCTTCTTCGTCCGCGGCAAGGCCCGCCGCAATACGGAAATTTACGCCCGGGACAAAGGCCTGCCCGTCATCACCATCGAGACACTCTACGATGCCAAAGCCCATTTCAGCCGCTGAAGCCAGGCCATTGCCCCAGGCCATGCGTGTGGTTGTGGTCACCATGGACAGCCATCTTGCGAGCGCCACGGAGCGGGCGAACAAAGCCCTGTCCCACAGCATCCCCGGCTTGCGCCTGACGGTGCATGCCGCCGCGGAATGGGGCGACAACGAACAGGCGCTGGAGCGCTGCAAGGCCGACATCGCCCAGGGCGACATCGTCATCTGCTCCATGCTGTTCATGGAAGACCACTTCCTGCCGATCCTGCCCGCCCTGAAAGCGCGCCGCCCCCATTGCGACGCCAT
The DNA here is from genome assembly GCA_014376765.1 of Ramlibacter sp. Classification (GTDB taxonomy): domain Bacteria; phylum Pseudomonadota; class Gammaproteobacteria; order Burkholderiales; family Burkholderiaceae_C; genus JACMQX01. The sequence goes on from JACMQX010000330.1 coordinate 10,409, forward strand.
GGTCTGCGCCATGTCGGCCACCGAAGTGACCAGCCTCACCCGCATGGGCAAGCTGGACATGGCCACCCCGGCCACCGGCGCCATGGCCTTCCTCAAACGCCTGCGCGGCAAGCCGCCAGGGGCAGCCGGTGCTGCAACGGGTGGCAAGACCACGGCAGGCGCGCAGCAAATGAAAACGCTGCGCATGCTGCCCAAGATCCTGCGCTTCATTCCCGGCACGGCGCAGGACCTGCGCGCGTACTTCCTCACGCTCCAATACTGGCTGGCCGGCTCCGAGCAGAACATCGCCAACATGGTGAGCTTCCTGGTGGACCGTTATGCAGGCGGCACCCGCAGCACCTTGCGAGGCGCAATCAAGGCGCAGGCGCCGGTGGAGTACCCGGAAGTGGGTGTGTACCACCCCCGCATGAGCCACCCGAGTGCAGTCGGCCTGATGTCAGCCACCACGGACGCTCTGCCGCTGGTGGCCACCACCGGCAAACGCGGCACGGTCGGCCTGCTGCTGATGCGTTCTTATCTGCTGGCCAACAACGCGGACCACTACAACGGCGTGATCACTGCGATGGAAGCGCGCGGCCTGTGCGTGATCCCGGCCTTTTCCACCGGCCTGGACGTACGGCCCGCCATTGATGCGTACTTCATCAAGGAAGGCCGCCCGGTCATTGACGCGCTGGTCTCCCTCACCGGCTTCTCGCTGGTGGGCGGCCCCGCTTACAACGACGCCAAGGCTGCAGAAGACATTCTTTCGCAGCTTGACGTGCCCTACATCGCCTCGCACCCGGTCGAATTCCAGACCTTGGACCAGTGGGGCGGCTCATCGCGCGGCCTGTTGCCGGTGGAGTCCACCATCATGGTGGCAATCCCGGAACTTGACGGCGCCACCGGCTCGATGGTGTTTGGCGGCCGCGGCAGTGCCTCCCACATTTCCTGCACCGGCTGCTCGCACGCCTGCACCTTCACCAACACTGCCGACTCGCACGACATGCACAGCTGCATCGAGCGCGCCGACATGCTGTCGGCACGGATCGGCCGCCTGGTGGACCTGCGTCGCTCTGAGCGCGCCGAACGCAAGATCGCAGCGATTGTTTTCAACTTCCCGCCCAACGCCGGCGCCACCGGCACCGCCGCCTTCCTGTCGGTCTTCGAGTCGCTGTACAACACCATGAAGGCGATGGCCCGCGAAGGCTACACGGTGCAGGTACCGGCCAGCGTTGATGAACTGCGCGAGCGCATCATCACCGGCAACGCCGCGCGCTTTGGCGCCATGGCCAACGTCCACGCCCGCATCCTGACCGACGACCATGTGCGGCGCGAAAAGTACCTGGGCGAGATCGAGGCGCAGTGGGGCCCCGCACCGGGCAAGCAGCAAAGCGACGGCTCCAGCATCTTTGTGCTGGGCGAGCGCTTTGGCAACGTCTTTGTCGGCATCCAGCCGGCCTTTGGTTACGAAGGCGACCCGATGCGCCTCTTGTTTGAAAAAGGCTTTGCACCGACCCACGCGTTCTCTGCGTTCTACCGCTGGCTGCGCGAGGATTTCGGCGCCAACGCTGTGCTGCA
>JACMQX010000331.1 GCA_014376765.1 Ramlibacter sp.
CCGTGTCGGGCCAGCGGATGTGCACGCCGCCGGGCGGCATGACGAAATCCGGGATCTTGATGTCCACCCGCTCGGGGTCGATCATGGCGGTGGAGCTGGACTCCACGATTTCCTGGATGGTCTTCATGCCCGCCCACACGCCGGAAAAACGGCTCATGGCAAAGGCGTGAATGCCCAGGTCCAGAATCTCCTGCACATTCGCCGGAAAGAACACCGGCAAGCCGCAGGCCTTGAAGATGTGGTCGCTCTGATGGGCGGCTGTGGAGCTTTTGGCCACATGGTCGTCCCCGGCCACCGCGATCACGCCGCCCCAGGGCGTGGTGCCCGCCATGTTGGCGTGCTTGAACACATCGGAGCACCGGTCCACGCCCGGCCCTTTGCCATACCAGATGCCAAATACGCCGTCGAACCGGTTGGTGCCCGGCGGCGAGAAGCCCAGTTGCTGCGTGCCCCACAACGCCGTGGCCGCAAGTTCTTCGTTCACGCCCGGCTGGAACACGATGTTCTGCGCCTTGAGGTACTTGGCTGCCTTGACCAGCGACTGGTCGTACCCGCCCAGCGGCGAGCCCCGGTAGCCGCTGATGAAGCCGGCGGTGTTCTTGCCCGCCAGCGCATCGCGCTGGCGCTGCAGCATGGGCAGCTTCACCAGCGCCTGGACGCCGCTCATGAAGGCGCGGCCATAGTCGAGTGAGTATTTGTCGTCGAGGCTGACGGCTTCCAGGGCTTTGCGGATGTGCTCGGGCAGGGGGGCGTTCATCGTTGTCGTCTCCGTTGGTTTTCGTTTTGCCGTGCAAGCCGGGTGGGCAAGCCAGGCGCGGATCCCGGGTTGTGCCCGGGCTGCCTAAAGTGTATGCCCCGCTTTCTTTCAAGTCTTTGTTTTCTGCGGGGTGACCGCTACGGAAACGCTACCCGTCTGTGACTGGCCCGTAACGACCCTCCAATTCCGCCACGGCGACAATGAATGGTCATGCCCATGCCACCGCCCCCTCAGAGCTCACCTTCATCGCCCCTGGCGCCGCTGCAAAGCGCCACTTTCCGCATGCTGTGGAGCACCTGGCTGGTGGCCAATATCTGCATGTGGATGAACGACGTGGCCGCCGCCTGGCTGATGACCACGCTGACCACCTCGCCCATCCTTGTGGCCCTGGTGCAAACCGCCTCCACCGCGCCGGTGTTCCTGCTCGGCCTGCCCAGCGGCGCGCTGGCCGACATCCTGGACCGCCGGCGCTTTCTCATCGTCACCCAGTTCTGGATGGCCGCCAATGCGGTGCTGCTGTGCGCCGCCTTGCTGGCCGGGGTGATGACGGCGCCGCTGCTGCTGGTGCTGACCTTTGCCAACGGCATAGGCCTGGCCATGCGCTGGCCGGTATTTGCCGCCATCGTGCCCGAGCTGGTGCCCCGGTCGCAACTGCCGGCGGCGCTGGCGCTCAACGGGGTGTCCATGAATGCCTCGCGCATCATCGGCCCGCTGGTGGCGGGGGCGCTGATTGCCAGCGTCGGCACGCACTGGGTGTTTGTGCTGAATGCGGTGATGTCGATCGCGGCGGGCTTTGTCATCATGCGTTGGCGCCGCGAGCATGTGCCCAGCCCGCTGGGCCGCGAGAAGCTGGGCAGCGCCATCCGCGTGGGTGTGCAGTTTGTGCGGCAGTCGGCCCGAATGCGGGCGGTGCTGGTGCGCATCTCGCTGTTCTTTTTGCACGCCACCGCCCTGCTGGCGCTGCTGCCGCTGGTTGCGCGCGGGCTGCACGGCGGGGACGCCGGCACGTTCACCCTTCTGCTGGCCTCCATGGGTGTGGGCGCGATTGCGGTGGCGATGTACCTGCCGCGCCTGCGCCAGGCCATGACGCGCGACACGCTGGTGCTGCGCGCCACGCTGGTACAAGCAGGCGCCACGGCCGTGATGGCGGTCGCGCCCAATGTTTATGTTGCGGTGCCCGCCATGATCCTGGGTGGCGCAGCCTGGCTGGCGGCTGCGAACTCGCTGAGCGTCTCGGCCCAGCTGGCGCTGCCCGACTGGGTGCGCGCCCGCGGCATGTCCATCTTCCAGATGGCGATCATGGGCGCCACGGCATTGGGCGCGGCGATCTGGGGGCAGGTGGCGACGTGGACCAGCGTCCACATCAGCCTGGGCGCGGCGGCCGTGACCGGCGCCATCGCCATGTCACTGGCGCAGCGCTATTCAGTAGACCTGAGCATTGAAGAAGACTTGAGCCCATCCCATGTTTTCAAGGCCCCGGTGGCCGACATCACGCCCGACGCCGGGCATGTGGTGGTGACCATCAGCTACCGCATCGAACCGGCGCGCGCCGTGGAGTTTGATGCCGTCATGCAGGAGAGCAAACGAAGCCGCCTGCGCCAAGGCGCGCTGCAGTGGCAGCTGCACCGGGATATTGGCGATGCGTCGCACTACACCGAGTACATCGTTGACGAGTCATGGACCGAGCACCTGCGCCGCTTTGACCGCGTCACCGCCTCCGACGTGGCGCTGCGCGAGCGCAAGCTGGCGTTTCACACGGGCGAGGGGCCGCCTGAGGTCAGGCGCTGGATCGTGGCGCGCTGACTTGCCTGCCCCGGCTGGCAAGACCGCCCCGCATTGGGCGCTGCTGTCACTCCCGCGCGCAGCGCGCCACCAGTGGCAGCAGCGGGTAGCGCAGGATGGCCTCGCGCCCGCTGGCACCCAGGCCAAACTCGGCGCGCATGCGAGGGTTGCTGAAATTTTGCTGCTGCGCAGTCAGCCCACCTGCGTCGCGATACAACACGTCAGAGCCGCGTGAGCCATCGAGGATCGCGGTGTCGTCTACAAACCTCACGCTGAAAGCAATGCCGTGTTCACAGCGATAGCGAGGCAGATCCTGGCCTGGCGTAGTGACTGCGCAGCCGGTGATGAGCGCTGCAGCCGAAGCGACAACGCCCAGCCATGCAAACTTGATTTTCATGAAGTGTCCTTGAGTTATTTGCGGGTTCATCGCGGCCACAGCACCCACAGGCGCAGCGGCTGCTTCAGGCGGCCGGCCAGCTCGGCTGCGGGCTCACCCGTCCCGGCAAAGTAGTCAGCGCGCACGGCGCCGGTGATCGCGCTGCCGGTGTCCTGCGCCAGCACCAGCTTTTGCAGCGTGGTGACCGGCCCGGCCGAGGCCAGCCAGACCGGTGTGCCATACGGAATGCTGCCAGCGTCCACTGCAATCGAGCGGCCTGGCGTGAGCGGCACCCCCTGCGCGCCGCGCGGGCCGAAGCCGGCCTCCAGCTCTGAGAGCGGCTCTTCCCGGAAAAACACCATGCGCGGGTTGCTGTAGATCAGTTCATTGACGCGCTGAGGGTTCTGCACCGTCCAGGCCTTGATGCCGGGCCAGGACGCATCGCGCACCGCGCCTTGCGACAGCAACCAGCCGCCCACGCTGCGGTAGGGCTGGTCATTGGTGCCGGCAAACGCAACCCGCACGATGCGCTGGCTGCCGTCCGGCTCGGTGATCCGCAGCCGGCCCGAGCCCTGGATCTGCAGCACCAGCGCGTCCAGCGGATCAGCCAGCCAGGCGATCTCGCGCCCGCGCAAAGCCGCACGCGCTTCGGGCAGCAGGTCGATCTCCTGGCGGGTGTACCAGGGCTTGCGCGCCGACAGGTTGAGCGGCAGCTTGTACAGCGGCGCGTTGTGCGTGGCGTCGGGCTGCCGCCTCGCATCCAGCAGCGGCTCGTAGTAGCCGGTGAGCAAGCCTTCGGAGCCGCCCTGCAGCGGCTCCACGCGGTAGGGCTGCAGGCGCTGCACCAGCCATTGGCG
>JACMQX010000332.1 GCA_014376765.1 Ramlibacter sp.
AGGTAGTCGGGCAGATCGGCGTACTCGCGGTGACCGAGAAAGTGGATGTTGGGCAGAGCTGCCAGGCGCGTCATCCACGGACTGTGCTGGCCTTCCCGCTCTTCGCCAATCATGACCCAGTGCCAGTCCTTACGGGCCTGCGCCACGTCATGAATCAGCTCAAAGTCAATCTTGAAGTCCGACAGAGCCCCCACATAACCGATGCGCGGTGAAGGAATCGCCTGCAGGTCTGCCGGCAGTGGCCCGGGCTCCAGTGCCCGCCCGAAATGCTCCACCTCCGCCACGTTCGGAAAATAGTGCGTGTTGGTGTTGTGCGCCCCGCATTTCTCCAGCAGCGCCTGGCTGGTGACAAACACCACCTGGCTTTGCTGCAGCAAGCGCACTTCTTCGCGGTTGAACGCTATGGGGTCAATGCCGGGCATGGCGGACAGGTCGTCCACGCAGTGGTACACCAGCGGGCCATGGTCAAGCGCGGCAATGGCACCCAGCATGAACGGGTGGTACGTCCAGATCATCGGCGCTTTGAACCCATGCCGCAGCATGAATAGCCTGATGCGCAGGCTGAGCCAGCCCTGGTTGATTGATCGCATCAACGGCCAGTGCTGCTTGAAGGGTATGGCAATGGGCGACATCACCCACACGCCGGGCTCTGCAAGCCTCGGCGCCCGCAGCCCCCGCTTGAGCCGCCGCCAGATGCGGCTCAGGTCACGCGCGCTGGCCGTTGGCGCACGCAGCCCCAAACTCTCGATGTACAGCACGCGGTAGCCCTGCCGCGCCAGGTGGCGCGCGGTGTGCTGCTTGTTCGTCCAGTACGGCGTGTCCCAGTCTGCCGTGGCAAACAGGACGCAGTCCTTGCTGCTGTCAGCCATGAAAGCCCTCCACCGGCTCGCCCAGCAGGGTTGCCACGATACGCTGGCTGGCCATGCCATCGCCATAGGGGTTGGCCTTGCGGGCCAGTGCCGTGCGCAGGTTTGGCATTAGCAGCCACGCTTGCGCAGCTTGCACGATCGCCTGGGTAATGGTGCCAGCCAAGGTGGCAAAGCCGGCGTCAATGCCTTCGCTACGTTCAGTGTGCTCACGCATCACCACGGCAGGCAGGCCGAACGAAGGCGCTTCTTCCTGGATGCCGCCCGAGTCGGTAATGACGAGGCACGAGCGGCTTTGCAGCCACAGGCTGCCCTCAAAGTCCACCGGCGCCGTGAGCTGCAGGTTGGCAATGCCGCCCAGTTCAGCCAACACCACCTCGCGCACGCGCGGGTTCAGGTGCACGGGGAAAACAAAGCCCAGTTCCGGGTGCAGGCCGCACAGCTCGCGCAAGGCCGCGCAGATCTGCAGCAGCGCCGGGCCATGGTTCTCGCGGCGGTGCGCCGTCACCAGCACCAGGTCTTTGCCCGGGAACGGGTCGGCCATCGCGGCGGGCGTGCCACCTGCCCAGCGCGTACGCACCATGCCGATGGCGTCCACCACGGTGTTGCCTGTGACGGTGATGGCGCCCGGTGCCACGCCTTCGCGCAGCAGGTTGGCCGCAGCGGCTGGCGTCGGGGGGAAATGCCAGCGCGCCATGCGGCCCACCAGCACGCGGTTCAATTCTTCAGGAAAAGGGCTGGCGAGGTCGCCCGTGCGCAGGCCCGCTTCCACATGGGCCACCGGTACCTGCTGGTAGAAAGCGGCCAGAGCAGCAGCAAAGGCCGAGGTGGTGTCGCCCTGCACAATGACGGCGTCTGGCTTGTGGGTGGTGATGGCGTCGCTCATGCCTTCGATCAGGCGGGCCGTGAGGGCAGGCAGGGTTTGGTCCGGGCGCATCACAGCCAGCTCTACATCAGGCCTGACGCCAAACACCTGCATGGCCTGCTCCAGCATTTCGCGGTGCTGGCCGGTGGAGCACACCACCAGTTGCACGTCGTCAGCACGCCGCTGCGCCTGTGCTATCACCGGGGCCAGTTTGATGACTTCCGGGCGGGTGCCAAAAGCGATGAGCAGCTTCATAGTGCAAGGCCTTGTGCCTCTAGGCGATGGATGGCGCCCGCGTATTCAACAGCCACCGCCCAGGGCGGCGCGCTACCGGCAGGCGCAGCAACGGTGTAGCCCGTGCCCGCCGCCATCACTTCAACCCGCGCCCGCCAGTACAAAAAGTCCATGGCCTCATTCTCGTTGGCGAAAAGAACCTTTTCATGGCCCTTGATCCACGCCACATAGTCGCGGTGCGCGGCCACCCGTTGCGGCTCGTTGTCCCAGCCGTACTGGTAGCGTGGCGAGAACGGGTGGTCCAGGTAGCCAAAGAAGGCCCCGCCCCGCATGGCCATAGTGAACGCCTGCTTGAAGATGGCCAGCGGGTCGCCACTGGCCAGCATGCAGTCGCCATGCAGCATGCACTGCTGGCTGTGGCCAATGAAGCCGACACCGCCGCCCGGGGGCACGCCTGCACGGGCAATCAGGAAGTCCGGGTCGTTGCGGATGATGCCGCCAATGCAGCCAGCGTAGCCCGCGTCTGCCAGGCCATCACGCGCATAGGAAGGCGTCTGGTGAAAAGGCGAGACGGCGTAACGCACGGTCTCGCCAGTCGCGGCGAGGATGCTGGCCGCCGAGCTTGCACCTTCAATCAAGGCGGCTTCATAGCTGCCGCCCCAGTCCGGCGCATGCGTCGCGGTGTGCGACAGGATCGCGCCGCCCCCTGAGGCCACCTCACGCGGCAGCGAGTGGTGGGCAGCATCGGCCAGCACCGTGGCGTGCAGCGCGAGCGAGAACGGCACGCCCATGGCCTGGTAGGCCTCATACAGTGACCGCGCGGATTCAACGTCTTCGTCGCAGTCAAGGCGCATCGTCACTGCAGCGTCATAGCCGTGGGGAATTTCGCGGATCACTGGCTGGCACACAAGCTGGCCGTTCCTGTGGCTGGACAGAAAGCGTTCCACCAACAACCACTCCTGAGAGTCCACCGGCCCTGCGGCACGGTTGAACCACAACAGGCTTGACGATGCGCCGTCCCAAAGGCCTGCATAGGCGCCGTGCGCAACGCCGCCCTGCGTCACCTCGGCCACGACGTTGTCCGGCTGAAGCACGGCGTGCTGCGCCAGTGCCCAGATGGACGCGTCCGCCCGCACGGCGCCCCAGCCCAGGTTGTTCCATTCGTCGGTAAAGTCATAGCGCAGGAATGGGCGCTGCGCCATGGGTGATTCGGTCTGGCCAACTGGTCGCACATACCTGATGCCAAGAGCGCTTTGCGTTTGCCCGCGCGAGGGAGCGGGCAGGCACTGGGCGGCCTCACGCATCGCGTCCGTGACTGGGCCCACCACGGCACCAAGCGAAGCAGCAATGTCGGGATGCAAAACGCCCAAAACAAGCAGCTTCGCGCCAGCTTGCTGCCGCGTGCGGGCGACCAGCGGGGCCCACGCATCAAGCGGATCAATGACAACAAAGTTTGCACGTGCGCTTTGCGCAAGCAGCGCGTCCCAACGCGCAGCCGTCACTTGCTGCACAGCCTGCGCTCCGCAACTGCGGCGCAAGGCGGCGGCCACAACTTCCCCCGCTTCATTGCGGCTGCCAGGGCAAATGAGGTAGATCATGCGTGCACCACATGCCTGAATTTGGCCTGGTGACCCACCCGCACCAGTTCGTCATGGCCGACAAACTGCACATCAAAACCTTCATTCCAGAAGCCCTTGATTTTGGCGAGGATGTCCTGCGGCGAGGCGTTGGGTTCGGGCACGATGCGCAGCGTCGGCGGTGACGTGCGCAGGTCGATCTGGAACTCCTGCACGCCGCCCACACGGTGGTCCAGCATGTCTTGCACATGGTGTGTGGCGTGGTCTATGCCGTTGATGGGCACGAGATCATGGATGCGTCCCACCACCTGATTCAGTACAAACGCATTGTCAGTTTGCGCTACCGTGGCTATGTCGCCAGTGCGGTAGCGGATCATCGGCATCAGATTGTTGTGGAAACCGGTGAACACCAGCTCCTGCTCGCCGCTGTCGGAACCGGGGAAAGGCAGGGATTCCGCCCAGCCTTCAGAGTCCAGCACTTGCAGGCCACCGGCTTCGCCGTCCAGCTCGTAAGCCATCACACCCAGCTCGGCTAGGCCGTAGCGGTTGATCACCCTGCACTGCAAGGCCTGCGCGATCTTCTCGCGCATGTAGGGCTCCAGAAGCTCGCCACTGGACTCAAAAACTTCAAATGCTTTTGCAGAGCCGTACTGCCTGCCGATGTAGCAGGCCAGCGCGTAAATGGTGGACGGGTGGCCGTGCACCAGATAAGGCCGGCGGTGCGCAAGCAGCTGCCACATCTCTTCCAGACCCACGTCGTCCATGCGGTCAAAGAAGATGTTGCTACGGTTCATGGCCAGGCACTTCCAGTCCTCGCGCGTCCACTTGGTTGATGCTGGCGGCGGGTCAGGAAATTTGCAGGCAAAGTGCAGTTCGAAGCGGTGCTTGTACTTGCCCACCCTCTCTCGCGCATACAGCACTACCGCAGCCGCATGGTCGATGCCCTCCTGGCCGTAGAAGATGTGCGCTGACACGCCGGTGGAGCCGCCGGTTTTCATGTCATGGTGGCGCAAGCCCTGAAGCGGCTGGGACAGCAGGCGTACGCCCTGCTCGCGAATAATGTCCTTTGTCAGGCAGGGCAACTCCTGCAGGTAGCGGATGTCAGCGGACACCCTGGCCGGATCGAAGCCGGTTTGCAGGAAAAGGTCTTTGTAATACGGCACCTGGCTGCCAACAAACCGCAGCGTCTGAACCAGATTGTCTTGCGCGATTTTCCTGCGCTGCGCGAATGGCAGCGCGTAATGGCGCCTCAGGGCATTGCGCTTGGGCGTGATGATGCGCTTTTCACTCCGCTCGGCGGCGGGGTAGGCCACCAGCGCGCTCAGCCAGCCTTGGACCAGGTTGGCGCGGTCCAGCTTCATGCGGATTGGGTGGCCGACTGCACCGCTTCGGTCGCTGGCGCAGGCAAAAGTCCGCTTGCCGGGTCATGCGTGAGCTCCGGCGTGACGCCTTGACCGAGTTCGGGCGCCGCTTCGGCGGGTACTTCCGGCGCCAGGGGCGGCCGGGGATCGTATTCCTCAACAATGCGCCCATGCTCCAACCGCATCGCGCGGTTGCAGACCTTGGCGATCATGTCCGGCGAGTGCGAAGCGATCACGAGGATGGCGGCGCCTTCCACCAGCTTGGTCAGCCGGGCGGAGGCCTTCTGGTTGAACTCGGCATCGCCCACGCTCAGCCATTCATCCATGATGAGGATGTCGGCCTCAACGCTGGTGGACACCGCAAACGCCAGGCGCAACTGCATGCCGCTGGAATAGGTGCGCACCGGCATGTCGAGGTATTCGCCCAAGTCGGTGAACGCGGCGATCTCATCGGTCCTGGCCCGAATTTCCCTGGGTGTCAGGCCCAGCATGATGCCGCGCAGGAAGATGTTTTCGTAACCTGTGGCGTCGTGGTCCATGCCCAGCGAGATGTCGAGCAGCGAGGCCACGCGGCCCTTGAGCGCCAGCGACCCCGTCACGGGCTCATAGGCGCCCGCCAGCACACGCAGCAGCGTGGTTTTGCCTGAGCCGTTGTGGCCAACAAGGCCAACCCGGTCACCGGGGCGGATGTCAAAGGTCAGGTCGTCCAGCGCGCGCACCACGGTGCGTCCGCCTGCGGCCCGGGCAAGCCTGCCGCCTGTGGTGGCATGCAGCACGGCGTTTTTGAGCGAGCGGTGGCTGTTGTTGTAGACCGGGAATTCGACGACCAGGTTTCTGGCTTGGATGAAGCTCATGATGCGCCCTTAAAGCCAGTACGCCACACGGTGGCGATAACGCGTGAGCGCCGCGAGCGCGATGAGCAGGCCCAGCGCAGTGATGCAAAAAGTCACCGCCCACGAAACCGCAGGAAACGGGTGGCCAAGAATCGGCGAGCGGATCAGTTCGATGTAGTGGTAGACCGGGTTGTAGGTGGCGATCCAGGCCCGCTCGCCCAGCACCGCGGGGCTCCACATGATGGGCGTCACAAAAAACAGCAGCTGGATCATGTTGGCCACGATCTGCGCGATATCCCGAAAGCGGGTGCAAAAAATGCCCAGCAGCACCCCAACCCACACCCCGTTCAGCGCCAGTAACAGCACCGCAAAGGGGATGGTCAGCAGGTCCACATGCAGGCCCTTGCCGTAAAACGCGTAGATCACCACGAGGATGATCGCGTTGTGACCAAAAATCACGATGTTGCGCCAGACCATGCGGCACACATGCACTGTGAGCGGCAGCCTGATCTGCTTGATCATGCCCTCGGCCATGGGAAAGACGCTGCATGATTCATTGGCAATCGACGAGATCAGGGCCCAGACAATCATGCCCACGCCGATATAAGGCAAGTACTCCCCCAGCGGCTGCTTGAAAAGCCCCGAGTACACAAAGCCCAACGCGCCCACCATGATGGCCGTGCTGATGGTGAGCCAGAACGGCCCCAGCACCGAACGGCGATAGCGCTGCCTGATGTCCTGCCAGCCCAGGATGCCCCAGACTGCGACCATCGCGATGCCGCCCACCATGTCGGCCCAGGCGCGCGCCAGCGGGCTGGGCAGCGAAAGGCTTTCAGCGTTGAACTCAAATTCCTGCTCGACGATCATTCAGTAACTTTCAGGGCCGGGCCGCCGCGGCCAATGCCCGCGTAGTCAAAGCCCAGACGCGCCATCTCGGGCGGGTCGTAAAGGTTGCGTCCATCAAAGATCACCGGCTGCTTCAGCCGCGCTTTCATGGACAGGAAGTCGGGGCTCTTGAAAGCCTTCCACTCTGTAAGAATCGCCAGCGCGTCCGCGCCATCCAACGCTGCCATCGGGCTGGCCGCATAGTCCACGCGGGCCAGTGCGGCTGCGTCACCGGCCAGGTCTTGCGCCAGCGCCAGGCGGGCCTGTGGCATCGCCACAGGGTCATACACGCACAAAGTGGCGCCGCGTTGTGCCAGGTCGGCGATCAGCGTACGGCTGGGCGCCGAGCGCATGTCGTCGGTGTTGGGCTTGAAGGCCAGGCCCCAGACGGCAAAGCGGCGGCCAGAGAGCTCGTCACCAAAGCGTGCGCGGATCTTGCCGGCCAGCACCTGCTTCTGGTCTGCGTTCACTGCCTCCACGGCAGCAAGGATGCGCAATTCGCGCCCCCCAGCTGCGGCAGTGCGCGACAAGGCCTGGACATCCTTGGGAAAGCAGGAACCGCCGTAGCCCGCGCCGGCATACAAAAAGCTGTAGCCAATGCGCGGGTCAGAGCCCATGCCCTGGCGGACCATCTCGATGTCGGCGCCCACATCTTCGGCCAGGTTGGCCAGCTCGTTCATGAAGCTGATGCGTGTGGCCAGCATGGCGTTGGCGGCGTACTTGGTGAACTCCGCCGAGCGCACATCCATGTACCAGGTGCGCTGGTGGTGGCGGTTGAAGGGGGCGTACAGCGCCTGCATCATGTAGCGGGCCTTGTGCCCCGGCTCGTCGCCGCCCACGCCGATGATGATGCGGTCCGGCCGCATGAAGTCCTCGACGGCCGAGCCTTCCTTCAGGAATTCGGGGTTGGAGACCACGGCAAAGTCGGCCGAACTGTCTCCGCGCGTTGCAAGCTCGGCCCTTATCGCAGCGCTGACCCGGTCGCCGGTGCCCACAGGCACGGTGGACTTGTCGACGATGACCTTGAAACCCGTCATCATCCGGCCCACCGTACGGGCCGCAGCCAGCACATGGGAAAGGTCTGCCGCACCGTCTTCGTCGGGCGGTGTGCCTACCGCAATCATCTGGATGTCGCCATGGGCAACGGACTGCGCCGCGTCCGCGCTGAAGGTCAACCGGCCTTCGACGCGGTTGCGGTCCACCACTTCCTTGAGGCCGGGCTCATAAATCGGCATGCCGCCGCCTTGCAGCAGCGCCACCTTGGCGGCGTCCACGTCAAAGCAGAGGACTTCGTTGCCCAGTTCGGCCAGGCAGGCGCCGGTGACCAGGCCCACATACCCCGTGCCGATGACGGTGACTTTCATGCCCGCCCGTAAGTGTCCGCAAGGCGGACGATGTCGTCCTCGCCCAGGTAGGCGCCGCACTGCACTTCAATCAGCACCAGCTCGTCATGGCCGATGTTGGTGAGCCGATGCTTTTCCTGCAGCGGGATGTAGCGGTACTGGCCCGGCTGGGTGCGGTGCTCGGTCTCGCCCACCTGGACGATGGCCGTTCCCTGCACCACGACCCAGTGCTCAGCGCGCTGGTGGTGGTACTGCAGGGACAAAGACTGCCCAGGCTTGACGGTGATGCGCTTGACCTTGTAGCCGGCCTCTTCCTTGAGCGTTGCGTAGGTGCCCCAAGGCCGGTGTACTGCAGCCGGCAACTGCGTGCTGTCATGCCCGCGCGCCTTGAGCAGGTCCACCACCGCCTTGACTTTTTGCGCGCTCGACTTGTGGGCTACGAGCAATGCGTCAGGGGTGTCGATCACCAGCAGGTCGCGCAGGCCGATGGTCGCCACGATCTTGGCGCCGTGGCTGTCGACCTGCACGTGCGTGTTCACTGTGTCAATCGACACCACATCTGCAACAAAAGTGTTGCCGTTGGTGTCAGCGGTATGGGCCTGCGAGACCGCTGGCCAGGAGCCAACATCGCTCCAGCCAAACTTGGCCGGCACCAGCGTGACGTTGGTCGCACGCTCCATCACGGCGTAGTCGATTGAAATGTCGGGCAGCAGGCCAAAGGCATGCGCGTCAAAACGGGTTGCACCCTCGCTTGCGGTGCTGCTCTCCCACACCTGGCGGGCCGCCGCCATGATGTCGGGCGAATGCGCCTGCAGTGCCTTGAGCAGCGTACCCGCCGTGAAGCAGAACATGCCGCTGTTCCAGAAAACGCGCCCGGTCGCCAGGTATTGCTGGGCGGTTTCGAGGTCGGGCTTTTCAACAAAACGCAGTGCGGGCTGGGTCTCGCGCGAGACCTTTTCCACCTCGATGTAGCCAAAGCCGGTCTCCGGGCCGGTGGGCGAGATGCCGAACACCACCAACTGGCCTTGCACTGCGTGGCGCGCTGCTTCCAGTGCGTTAGCGACGAAGGATTCGGTGTCAGGAATCAGGTGGTCAGCCGGTAGCACGAGCATCACGGCGTCGTGGCCGTGGTCACGCTCACAGGCGAGGGCCGCCAGCGCAATGGCAGGGGCGGTATTGCGGCCTTTGGGCTCGAGCAGGCAGGTGGCGTTGGGCGGATCGCTCAGGTGAGAAAGGACGTCACGCGTCAGGAAGAGGTAGTCCTGGTTGGTGACGATGATGGCCTCGTCCGTCCCGCAGGCCTGCCCGCGCTCTATGGCTTGTTGCAGCAGCGTGCTGGCGCCCAGCTTGATGAAAGGTTTTGGCAAGGCCTGGCGCGAAACGGGCCAGAGCCGGGCTCCCGCGCCCCCCGACAGCACCACAGAGATCAATTTCATTTGGTGAACTTATAGCTTGTAAGTGTGCGCGATTTTAGCGCACGCTCACTTACGGGACGGCTCCAGCAGGCGCTGGTAAAGACTGTTATGAGAATGGCCCATCGAATCGACTGAATAGCCCGTGCGTGCCCGGTTCCGAGCTTCATGGCCCATCCGTTCCCGCAACCCATCATCCCCCAGCAACCGCGCCAACGCCCCAGCCAGCGCCACCGCGTCCCCCGGCGGCACCGCCAACCCGGTTTCCCCATCCCGGTTCACCACATTCACCCCATTGCCCAGCTGCGAGCAC
>JACMQX010000009.1 GCA_014376765.1 Ramlibacter sp.
AGAACATGGGCGCGCAGATGGTCAAGGAAGTTGCTTCCAAGACCTCCGACATCGCCGGTGACGGCACCACCACCGCTACCGTGCTGGCCCACGCCATCGTGCACGAAGGCATGAAGTACGTTGCCGCCGGCATGAACCCCATGGACCTCAAGCGCGGCATCGACAAGGCCGTGACGGCCCTGGTCGCAGAGCTGAAGAAGGCTTCCAAGGCCACCACCACTTCCAAGGAAATCGCGCAAGTTGGTTCCATCTCGGCCAACAGCGACGAGACCATCGGCAAGATCATCGCTGACGCGATGGACAAGGTCGGCAAGGAAGGCGTGATCACCGTGGAAGACGGCAAGTCCCTCGAGTCCGAACTGGACGTCGTGGAAGGCATGCAGTTTGACCGCGGCTACCTGTCGCCCTACTTCATCAACAACCCCGAAAAGCAGTCCGCCATCCTGGAAAACGCTTTCGTGCTGCTGTATGACAAGAAGATCAGCAACATCCGCGATTTGCTGCCCACGCTGGAGCAAGTTGCCAAGTCGGGCCGCCCGCTTCTGATCATTGCTGAAGAAGTTGAAGGCGAAGCCCTGGCAACTCTGGTCGTGAACACGATCCGCGGCATCCTGAAGGTTGTGGCCGTCAAGGCGCCTGGTTTCGGCGATCGCCGTAAAGCGATGCTCGAAGACATCGCCATCCTGACGGGCGGCAAAGTCATCGCTGAAGAAGTCGGCCTCACGCTTGAAAAAGTGACTTTGGCCGACCTGGGCCAGGCCAAGCGCATCGAAGTGGGCAAGGAAAACACCATCCTCATCGACGGCGCCGGCGCCGCAGGTGACATTGAAGCCCGCGTCAAGCAGGTTCGTGTCCAGATCGAGGAAGCCACCTCCGACTACGACCGTGAAAAGTTGCAGGAGCGCGTGGCCAAGCTGGCCGGCGGTGTTGCCGTCATCAAGGTTGGCGCTGCCACCGAAGTCGAAATGAAGGAAAAGAAGGCCCGCGTTGAAGACGCCCTGCACGCCACGCGCGCTGCGGTGGAAGAAGGCATCGTGGCCGGCGGCGGCGTCGCATTGCTGCGCGCCAAGCAAACGGCTGGTGTCATCAAGGGTGACAACGCTGACCAGGACGCCGGCATCAAGCTGGTCATGCGCGCCATTGAAGCGCCCCTGCGCGAGATCGTCTACAACGCAGGCGGCGAAGCCTCCGTCGTTGTGAACGCAGTCCTGAGCGGCAAGGGCAACTACGGCTTCAACGCCCCCAACGACACCTATGGCGACATGATCGAAATGGGCATCCTGGACCCGACCAAGGTGACGCGTACGGCCCTGCAGAACGCAGCTTCTGTCGCATCGCTGATGCTCACGACCGAAGCCATGGTTGCTGAAGCACCCAAGGACGATTCGGCTGGCGGCGGCATGGGCGGCGGTATGGGCGGTATGGGTGGAATGGGCGGCATGGACATGTAATGTCCAGCTGAGCTTCTGCTCACCAAACAAAAAGGGCCGCATGCAAATGCGGCCCTTTTTTTATGGTGCGATGCCAGCCTTCAGACTGCGCCGGGTGACCCATCTATCAGCGGCGTCTCTGAAGCAGGCGGCCCGAAGGCGTTGCTGCCCGGGTCGCTCTTCTGGCAGGCCCAGATAATGAGGACGATCCAGCCGATCAGCGGGATAAGCCCCAGCAACAGGAACCACGCAGACTTGCCGATGTCATGCAGGCGCCGCGCCCCAACGGCCAGGCCCGGCAATAGCAGGCCCAGCATGACCAGGCCGTTCGCTACCTCTCCCAGCATGGAACTGGCCAGCGACACAAGCACCTGGAACAGGACAAACCACCAGTACTCCGGGCGCGATGCACGGCCGGTGAAGGTGGCGTATTTTTTAAAACAGGTAGAAATGGCTTGACCGAAGTTCATGGATAAATCCTCCTCAGATCCCATGGAGGGCAAGGCGCCCAAGCGGCATGATAAGCCTGCTGGGGGATTACCTTGAGCGTTGAGGCACGCGGCTGCCATTTGAACTTCAGCGCCGCAGGCGCTGCTATTGAAAATCAGGACCGCAATCGCCCCAGCAACCCAGCCGTCGATGCGTCAAGCCCGGCCGTGTCGCCACTGCGCAGCCGCGGCTCGATGTCGCGTGCCAGCACCTTGCCCAGCTCCACACCCCACTGGTCGAAACTGTTGATGCCCCACAGCGCGCCGCTCGTGAAGACGCGGTGCTCCTGCATGGCGATGAAGGCGCCGAAGCTGGCCGGCGAGAGTTCCTGCAACACAAAAAACGTACTGGGCCGGTTGCCTGAAAAATTGCGGTGCCCGCCTGCATCGGCCTGGCCCTGCAACAGCGCTTGCGCCTGCGCCACCGCGTTGGCCAGCAACTGCGAGTGGTGCATCGGCAAGCTGTGCGCCGCGCGCTTTACCGCAATGAATTCCACCGGCACGACGTCCGTGCCCTGGTGCAGCATCTGGAAGTACGCGTGCTGGCCATTGGTGCCCGGCTCGCCCCAAAGCACGGGCGCTGTGTTGAAAGGCAAGGCCTGCCCGTCAACGTCCACGCTCTTGCCGTTGCTTTCCATTTCCAGCTGTTGCAGGTAAGCCGGCAACCTGCGCAGGGCGCTGTGATACGGAGCAATATTGCGGCTGGTGAAGCCGTGGAAGTTACGGTACCAGATGTCCAGCAGCCCCAGACGAACCGGCAGACTGGCTTCAAGCGGCGCGGTGCGAAAGTGCTCGTCCATCGCGTGCGCGCCAGCTAGCATTTGCCTGAAGTGCGCCGCGCCAATCGCAATGGCCAAAGGCAAGCCAATGGCCGACCACAGCGAATAGCGCCCGCCCACCCAGTCCCAGAAACCGAAGATGGTGGTGATGCCGAACTCCCGCGCCGCC
>JACMQX010000333.1 GCA_014376765.1 Ramlibacter sp.
CTGAACCATTGCCAGGCCCGCCTGGCCCGCCACTCGTTACATTGCCTGGACCATCTGCAGGGGTAAGTGACGCTGACACCACAGCGTCTTCACCGTCAGCGATCGTCGTGTACCCGCAGGCGGTGCCATCTTTTTCGTTGAAGAATCCGTCTGCATTCAAGTCAAAAGTAGGCTTTGCCTTGCACACGCCACTGAGAGGGTTGATAAGGAAGTTGTAGCCCAGCCCCGTCTGGCTGTTGCATGTTGGCACCGCTACCTGCGGTGGCGGTACCACGGTGTCAATCCGAACGAGATTGCGAAGTGTCTCAACCGGGTAGACGGTTCGCTGACCTGATGCAATTTTGTAGGGCAGCATCCAGCCCCTGTCCCTGGACCAATCAACGGACCTGGGCGCCGTCACCTCAAAGAAGCCGCCAGCGACGTCCGTGGTGGTGAGGGCAACGAGTTGATTCGGCATGACCGTGGTGCCGGAAGCGTCGCCAAACTTGCCTTGGTCCCACAAGCCATAAGCAGCCTGTGTGACCGTGCCACCGATATCTGAATCATCGAGCAGCTTGCCAGTACCTACAACCACCATGTAGCTGGGTTTGAAATCGGCGATGTCATTGCGCACAATGACGGCGGGCATAGCCGTGATCGCCTGTGCGCGGTTCGCGGGGTCTAGCGCCGTGAAGAGCGGCTTCCCCGCAAGGCCCAATTTCCAGCCGGTTTGCGATGGCGAGTTGAAGTCGAACTTCCAGACACGGCCTTTCAAGTCGCCAGCATAGGCGCCCATGATTTGCTGGGTTGCATTGAGCACAAGCCGCACACCTCCCAATCCGTTTGCGCCAGGCTCCAGCGAGGCTGGCGTGTCGACCCGCTTGATCAACGCACCCGTCGCGAGATTCACGATGAACAAGCTCGCCTGATTCGACTTGCTGTAGTAGCCATTGCCGAAAATGGCGACCCAGGTCCCGTCCTGCATGATGCCGGTCTGAACTGGGGCGAGCACGTGGCCCAACTCGCTGAAATCAGTGTTCGTGTAGTTCACCTCCCACAGCACGCTGCTCCCGTTCATGTTGAAAGGGTCGGTTGCGTTCAGCGCGAAAACCGCCTTGGCCCCTGCGCCCGTCGTGCCGACGAGCAGGTTCCGCCAGCCTGTGGAGGCGCCAACGCCTGATGTATTGGGCGTCTGCAGCCAGGCATCAGCCTCGACCAGCGGTCCATCCACAAAGTACTGGTGTTGATAGGCCTTATCTGCCAGCTTGTGCATTTTGCCCAGGACGGCGCGAGGCACGTAGGCAAACACCTCAGCACCTCCCTTGGTAGCGGGCCCGACGGCCGGTTTACCCCCTTCCCGGTAGGCATGGACCATGCCGTCATTCGCGCCGACAAAAATTACGCCCTCGGTGCGTAGATTTTTCATCTTCATGTAGGCGTCGTACTGGCCAAGGCCCGCCGTGCTCGCGGGCAGCTTTTCATACTGGAAGTTGCTGATGCTCTTGATGAAAACCGGCGTGGAATTCACGATGTCGCCCAGCACGGCAGGGCGGTTGCGAAAAGTGCTGGAAGCCCCCTCTTTCACGGACCTGCCACGCAGGTAGTCGACGAGTTCCGCGCTGGAGGTGTCTGACAGCAAAGTGGGGCTGTTATTGCCCGCGTCAGCGGCGACCAACCCGGCGGTTTTGAGGATGGGGTATTTGAATTCGACTGCGTGCCTTGAAGCATCCGCCCAGACCCAGATATTTCGGTCCCCATAAGCCGGTATCGTGGAGGTGCCCGTTGGCTGGCCATTGGCATCCGTCTCGATGACTTGCCAGCGAAGACCGCTTTGCCCACCCGTTGCGTTCAGGCCAAACATCTTGATGTTGCCCCACCACGCGCCCTCCGCGTAGTAAGGCACGATTTTGGAAGTCCCGGCCGCCAGCGTTGTGGAACTGACCGCTACGCCAGCTTCCGAATACCGGTTCCCACCGATGCTGCTGATGACGTTCCCCAGTTGATCGCCAAAAGAAGCTGCATCGCGCACGCTCAGATATTCGCCCCCACCGTTGTGCGCAGCGTGAATCAGGTCATCCAGGGCCGACGATGTGTTTGCGACAGGCGCGATCCAGTTTTGCGTACCCAGCTTCGCTTTGGCAATCTCGGGCGCCGTCATCTTGCCGGGCACCCCAAAACCGACCGTATAGGTCGTCATGTTCTGCCAGAAAGGCACGCCGCTAGCGCCGCCGCTGAACATGTCGGTGTTATTGGGAAGGGCCGTGTTGCCGACTTTATCGTCACGTAAATCACGCGACCAGTAATAAAGGGCAATGTCGGCCAAGGTCCCCGGGGTTCCGCTACCCGCTGTCGAATCAGCCTTACCACGGTTGCGCGGGTCCACGGTGTCGTGCGGTGTGAACTGGTAGGAGGTGTCCGTGCCGGCTTTTTTAATTTCGGGGCCGGGGGTACCGTCGATGTCTTTTCCAGAAACGCTTTTGGGCACGGTTTTGTCGTTCCAGAAGCCGTCAGTCGTCAGGACGGCGAACGAGCGCCGGCATGACAAGTGTTCAGTGGCAACCTCTCTACCTGGCTGCCATGGGGTATGCGCCCATGGCCCCCTGTTTCCTGCCTGCTCATAGTATTGACCTACTGTGTCAAGGCTTTGGCGCAACCAGGTTCCGCTACTGTTGCTGTAGTTCATTCCATTCAACCACGTGTAGAACGCGCCCTTGGAAAGACCATAGTCCTTGACGCCAGTGATTGCCATCACGGGCATGCCGTCATCTCGAAGTGGATCTGCCAAAGTCGTCCAACCCAATCTGAAGGTATCTGGTTTGTCGCTGAACGCGATACCGATTCCCGTCTTGGCAGCCTTCAGGCGCGTCTCGTGAAATGCACGCCAGTTGGCAATGTTCTGCGCCTCCTCGGGGGGCGTGCAACGCGCACCGCTGGTGCAATCGGTGCGGTTGGGTGACTTCGGTAATGGGTTGGTCGAAGTGACCGCTCCATCGTTCCAGCGGAACTGACCGGCCGTGAGTTCCAGCTTGTCGTACATGCTGGGATTCCTCAGCGCGGAAAGCGTTGTGTACAAAGCGAGGTCGACGCCTGGTTTGGGCAAATAGACAGTCACGGCGCCGGAAAATTCGCCCGGCGTAGCAATTGCGCCCGCCACAGTGGCATTTTTCAAAGGGCTGCCCAGGTTGTCGAACCCAGTGGAATAACGTTTGGCCGGGTCATACATCAGCGAATTGTTCGCCGGGGAATCCTGGACCATTCCAGTCGCGCAGTCGCTCAACTGCCCCGGAACTCTATTTTGGATCCAGGTCTCAGCCTCCAGCGCCGCATTGGCGTGCGGAAGGTAAAGGCATTTGAAGAACATGGAACCAGAGTCGTCCAGTATCAGCATGATGTTGGACTTGACGTTCGCACCACGGTTGAGCAGGGGAGCCTGCGCCGGCCCTGTCGGGGCCGGGACCGTTTGCGCCATGCCGCCGGTGGCTGCGCAAAACAGCATGAGGAGCAACGCCGGGAGCATGCGCGCAACGGCATTGTTCGCCGATTCACATGCTGCCCACGCGCGCACGCGAAGCGTCAATCCGCTGCGGCCAATTGACGATGATGTGCTGTTCAAGATTCTCACTCCCGGTGATGTTGCTGATGGGGGTAGGCAAGGACCCGGCCTATTGCAGGGTCAGGATGGACTGGAGCCACACCTCAGCCCCCTTGGGCGCGCTACGCGCAGCGTTTACTTCCGCCACGTCCGGCCCAAAGCCGCGCGCGGTGATGACAGCTGTGTCGGTCTTGCCCACCATGTAGTACTGGGCAATGCATTCAGGAGAGCGCTTGAAATACCTTTTGACCTCCCCCGACGCACTGTCCCCGAATGGCACGACCTGTACGTTTGCCTGCGTCCCGGCGCCGTCCCAGTTGGCAAGCGTTTGCCACGTATACGGGGCGCCGCCCACGGGAGCAGCGGGCGGCGCCTGCCCAATGCCATTTTTGGCAAACTCGTTGAAGAGTTTTTCGCAGTAGCCCAGCGCGGCTTCTGCAGCCTGCATGGCAAGTGCCTGGGTGCGGGAATTGTTCGCCACCGCCTCGCTGCTTGTTGCACCACGCACCGATACAGCCGCTGTTATGGAGATCAACAGCAGGAACATGAGGCAAATGATCAGCACAACACCGCGCTGGCCGCCGACCTGCAGGGGCGCACGGCGCAGCGCAGCAGCGCCCGAAAAATTGCCAGGCCTCATGAGGGCACTACCCGGTTGCGCAAGAGCACAGTGGCCGCAAATGCACGGCGCAGACGCCCATCACTGCTCGTGCGAAGAATGCCGTTGCAATCGTTATATTGGGGCTGGTTTGCACTGCCGCCTTCAAGGACAACAACGGAACTTTGCATCACGACACAGACCCTGGCGCTGACCACTTTGCCCCAGCGGTCCACAGGTGCCAGTGCGATAAAACTGGCGTTGTTGAAAACGCCGACCGCGCTCGTCAGCGGCCCGACCTCCGAAGCGCTGAGGTACCCGGTTGCAAGCGTATCGGTGCCCGTAGGCGCGCTCACACCAAAGCTGACTTTCAATTCGACCACGTTATCAACCAGGGGCTGAGGCGTAGTGAACGGGTTGACACCGCCGTTGCCCGCGCACATCAGGCTCCCTTTGGCCAGGTAGAAGCGGTTCTGCACCACGGTATAACTGGCGCCCGTGGGGGTGTCGATGGTCGGAACAATGCCCGAACCCACGCAGTCGCTTACTTTGCCGTCACTTGTCATGATGCCGTTGAACCTGTCGCCCAGGTAGGCCACTGCAATGGCGCCGGGCGCTACGCCTGCAGCGCAGGTGAGCAGGGGCATGGCGGCGGAAATGGAGAAAAAGCCCGTGTCACATGCAAAAAGCGTGAGCCCGCCCAGTTTCAGGTCGTATGCATCACCCGTCACCGGCTGCCGGGGGTTGTAGCCGGTTTGCCTGAGGCTCTGGGTGAGGATGCCGAGGGCCGCCTGGCCGTCTTCGCTCATTTGCGTGAGGGCAATGGAGGCGCGGCTGGACCGCGCGTTACCCAGATAGGTGACGATCAGTGCGCCCACTAAAAACATGCCGATGGTGAGCGCCACCATCATCTCGATGAGCGTGAACCCCGCTTGGGCACCTTTGGAAGATTGCTTTTTCACAGCACTACCCGCATGTAAAAGCAGCGCGGCGTCGGCTTCACCAACTTGACCGTGGCCGGGCAGTTGTCAAAATCTTTCTCTGCCGACTCATCGAGGTTGCCACCGCCTGTTTGATGCGCAAACAATTTTGGCTCAACCCAGACGAGCCACAGATCAGCCTCTTTCTTGCTTGCGACGCCGCCAATGACAATCCGCTCGACCTGGAGCCCGCCACTGGGAAGTTCCTGGCGGATGCGCGATTTCAGGCGCGCGGCATCGTATTGCGAGAGTGTCGTAGCGGAGCAGGTGGGGAACTCGCACTTGCTCTGTGCGGCCTTGACGGGCGTCAGGCCTGCCGCGTCGGTCAGGTAGTTGGTGACGTCATACCCGCCTGCGGCAAAGCCAGCCGGATTGGCGCGCAGTATGTCCGCAGCCTCCGCAGCGAGCATCGCTGCCATGGCACGGTGGCCGGTGGTCTTGCTGGCGGCTAGCGCGTAAGTCTGCATGGCGCCCATCGCAAGCAGCCCGAACGAAAGCAGCAGAACGGATACCAGCACTTCGATCAGAGTGCTGCCTCGAGCACGCGATGGCAGGTATGAAATTTGACGAATCAACATGACGTGCTTCATCGCCATCAGGAGGCTGAGCCTGAAGCGCAGTCTGCGGCCGAACTGTTCATGGACCGCACGCGTCCGAGTGTGTTGATGCAGACCGTGCGGCCGAGCTTCACATCTGACTGGGCAGCTGCTGACTTTGGCAGAAAGCGCAGGGACGCTGCCTTGCCTGGTGCCCAGCCTGTCGCGCGATACCGGATCGCGTCGTAGGCGGTACCGTCACCTGCGCGGATGCCGCCGCTGTCCCCCTGGTATTGCTGGACGCGCAGCAATTGCTCTGATGAAGTGCGCACGCCATCGTTGTCACTGTCGACAAATACGAGCCATCCTGATTCCCAGCCGCCGGCATCTGTTGACTTGGCGCATGCAGGTTCGGCTGCATCAGGATTGACAGTCCTGCACAGCGTGACGCTGGTACCGCGCTTGAGTGCCTCACTGCGGGTGAAATGCGCGTCAACCAGAAAACCGTTGACCTGACTCGAGACGGTATTGCTCGTCAACAGGCGGGCAAATGAAGGCACACCCATCATGCTGATGATGCTGACGATGGTGATGACGATCATCAACTCGATGAGAGTGACGCCGCGTTGCGTCTGCGGGTGGCTTGCATGCACTTGACTTGCTCTTCTCACTTGATACCTCCGTGGATTGGCGGCAAGTTTGAAGGCAAGTCAGCGCAGCAACAATCGTCCAGAGGGATGGTGGCACGAGGCCAACTCACGCCGCTTCAGGTTAGCTTCGCGCGCAATGCGTAATGAACAGAAACTGATGCATGGCGCGCCCCTGTTGCATGCAGTGCGCGCCTCTTTCGGACTAGTCCTGTTGACTAGCGATCAGGAATTTTTTTCTGCCAATGCATGAAGCACACCTTTTGCTGCAGCCCGGCCCGTGGCAAAGCATGCAGTGAGCAGGTAGCCGCCTGTGGGTGCTTCCCAATCGAGCATCTCGCCGGCGCAGAAAACGCCGGGCACAGCACTGAGCATGAGGCCGCCGTTCACGCCGTCGAAGCGCACACCGCCGGCCGTGCTGATGGCTTCGTCGATGGGCCTTGGAGCGGTCAAGGTGATCGGCAGGGCCTTGATCGCAGCCGCAAGCTTTGACGCATCCGCCATGCCTTCCTTGCCAAGGATTTCATTCAGGATCGCGGACTTCACACCTTCGATACCGAGCCGGCTCTTGAGGTGGCTGGACAGGGACCGCGAGCCGCGGGGGTGCCGCACGTCCAGCAGCACGCGCTCGGCCGTCTTGTCGGGCAGCAGGTCGAGATGCAGCGTTGCACTACCACTGGCTGCTATTTCGTCCCGCAAGAGACTGGAGGCCGCATAGATCAGGCTGCCCTCAACGCCCGTTGCAGTGGCGATGAACTCACCCTTTCGCGCAAAGCGCCTGCCTTGCGAGTCAGTGAAGCTGATGGCGACGGACTTGAAAGGGTGGCCTGCAAAGCCGTTTTGGAAATGCTCGCTCCAACCGCTTGGCGACGGCCCAAGACCAGCGAGATCGCGGAAGAACCCGCGCCGCGTTTCCTTGCCGGGCTCCTGCGGATGGACGGTGACGTCAAATCCGCAATTGGCCGGTTGCAAGGGCGCCACTGCCGCGCCACGCTCTTCGAGCAAGGGAGCCCATGCGCCATCGGAGCCCAGCCGCTTCCAGCTGGCACCGCCAAGGGCGAGGACCACGGCATCGGCCTTGTCGGCCACCGCGCCTGCGGGAGATTCGAAGGCAAGCGATCCGTCGGCGAGCCAGCCTTGCCAGCGATGGCGCATATGAAAGCGCACGCCACCGGAGCGCAGACTATGCAACCACGCACGCAGCAGCGGCGCGGCCTTCATGTCTGCGGGAAAGACCCGGCCCGACGTGCCAATGAATGTTTGCACGCCCAGCGCCGCCGCCCACTCGCGGATCTCCTGCGGGCCGAAGTCGCGCACCATCGCCTGAAACGAGGCACTGCCCGCGCCATAGCGCGAGCAGAAAATCTCCAGCGGCTCGGAATGGGTGAGATTCAGCCCGCCCTTGCCGGCCAGCAAGAACTTGCGCCCGATCGATGGCATCGCGTCATACAAATGCACCGAAACGCCAGCCTGCGACAACACTTCAGCCGCCATCAGCCCCGCCGGGCCACCGCCCACAACAATCACTTTTTTCATTCGATCTCAATCATTTCGCCCTGCCCTGTCAAAAATGCAGCCTTCACCACCTCACCGGGATGAATGGCTTGCACCGCATCACGGTAGATGCGCATCTGCTGGACGAGTTCCGCCTGGTTTTGCGGGTGGGATGCCGACTTGTAATCAAGCACCCACCACTGCGGCGGCTCGGTGCGGCGCACCAGGCGGTCCAGCCGCAGCGATTTGCCGCCGTGACTCAGCGCCACCTCGTTGCCATGCCATTCAATGTGCTGCGGCTTCCATGCCCAGGCTCCATTGCCGCCAAGTATGCGCTGCGCGATGTCACCTGCGATCCGGGACTGCACCTGTGTGAGGCCAAACTCGCGCGCTGCGGCGCGTAAATGCGTTTCGCTGAAGGTGGCCGATTCAAGTGAGGCCCACTGCAGCAAACGATGCATGGCCTCACCAATCGCTGATTGTGCGGCTGACGGTGGCGCCCCGTCTGGCGATGTCGCAATGACTGCCTCGGGCGGCGCTGGTGGTAACACGGCCATGAGGAACTCAGTTGGGGCGACGGATGCCGCCCCCTGAGGCGCAACATTCAAGTCAGCGCCACGTGCAGGAGTGGCCAGTGCCTGAAGCCGCTGCCACCAGCTCGCCGCGCTGGCACGGTGCGGTTCAATGGCAGACACCGCGAGCGTCTCTCGCGCCCGCGTCATGGCGACGTACAGACCATTGAGCTCCTCACGGCGCCGCGCGTTCTGCTCAGCCGCAAGCAGGCCGGCGCAGCACGGTGGCGGACGTGTCTCGCTCACCATGAAGACAAACCGCAGCGGCCATGCCGCCTCGCCGGGCCAGTCAACCAGCACGTTCATTGTCTCGGCGTTGCGTTCGGGCGTGTCAGTGTCCACCAGCAGGATTGCGCCTGCTTCAAGCCCTTTGGCACCATGCACGGTCAGCAGTTGGACGGCATCCCGGTTCACGGTGGCGGGCGCCTGGACGCCTGCAGCCTTGAGGGCGCGCACGAAGCCGTAAGGTGTTGCATAACGTGCACCATCGATCTGAAGCGATGCGCCGAGCAGCGCCTGCAAGTTGGCCAGAACCGACTCACGCTGAACGGCAGGCGCAGCAGCCGAGAACCGGGCCAGGACATCGCCGTGGTGGTAAATCGCGTCCAGCGCGTCATGCGGCGGCAAGGCGTCCAGCCAGCTGCGCCACTGCCGAAGAACGGGTCCCAGCGCCTGCAGGTGCGCCGGCAATACGGCAGGCTGTTGCAACACGCTCCACCAGGTGGAGGGCTCACCGGCTTCTCGCAGCGCGCGTTGGCGCAGCGCGATCTGCACCAGGTCGTCATCCGACAGCGCAAACAGCGGTGACCTGAGCGCGCGGGCGAGCGACAGGTCGTGCTGCGGGGACACCAGCGCGTCGAGCAGGGCCACCATGTCCTGCACTTCGCAGCATTCGATGAGATCGGTCTTCTCTCCCATCAGCGCGGGAATGCGCAGAGCCCGCAACTCGCCCAGCACGGGTGCCAGCGCTGAGCGGCGGCGCGCAAGCACCATGATCTGGGCCGGTTCGCGGCCCAGCGCGATCTGCGCTGCAATCCAGCGCGCTGCCTGACGGCCTTCCTGCAGTGCCAGGGTTTCCTCCGGCAGTTCGCGCGGGACGGTCAGGCTGTCGCGCCAGGGCGTGTGCTCATCGGGACCGTCGTCCGGCTCCCGCAGAGGGTCAATCCCGCGCGGGATTTGTGGCAGCCGCAACACCTGGCCTTGCGCCCTGGATTCAGTCGTGTGCGGCCGAAAGCTTTCATAGCCATCTTCAGTGGCCGCACGGCCCATCACCTCATTGACCGAAGCCACCACGCCCAGCGAATTGCGCCGCGTGTGATCGCAACTGAGCAGCTCGCCGCCCAGGCCCTCGGCAATGAAGGCTTGCGCAGCCCGAAAGACCTGAGGCTCGGCGCGGCGAAAGCGGTAGATGCTTTGCTTGGGGTCACCCACGATGAACACGCTGGGCGCATTCCCCGCGCCGGTATAGCTGGCCAGCCAGGCGTGCAAGGCCTGCCACTGCAGCGGGTTGGTGTCTTGAAACTCGTCGATCAGCAAATGGCGCACCCGCGCGTCCAGCCGCTCCTGCACCCAGCCGCTGAGGGCTGGGTCGTTGAGCAGGCGCAGGGACGCACGCTCGACATCGTTCATGTCCACCCAGCCGCGCTGGCGCTTGAGCGCGGCAAATTCGCTGAGTAAAAGCCTCGTCAGCCGGGCCATGCGCTGCTGGTGCAACCAGGCTTCATGCTGGTGACGGGCCTGCACGATCTGCAGCACCAGGTCTTGTGCCTCGCGGATCAGCGCAATGCCTTCGAGCTTGTCGCCAAACTTGCGCGCCGTGCCCTCATTTGTCAGCAGTGCGGAGAAGACACCGTCCAGGTCGCCGTCGGTCAGCGCCTGCTCCAGCTCACTGCCCTTGGCGCTGAACGTGGGCGCCTTGGCCTGGCCCAGCGCAATCGCGGCCGAGGCCATCAGCTTACGCGCCGGCTCGCTCGCCCAGAGCAATTCGCCCGGCGTCTCCAGTCCCTCGAATCCCTTGAACTGGCTGGCAAATGTCTTGACCGAGTTTTCAATCACGCCCTGCGCATCGGCCAGCGCAAATTCGATGCGCTTGTCAAGCGCGGCCTCCAGTGCCTTGAGCGTTTGTGACCGCCCGTGGCTGGCAACAGCGTCCTCAAAGTCGCGGCGCAACTCGGCTGCCTTGACCAGCGCTGTGAAAAGTCGCCGCCACACCAACGCTTTGGCAGGCGCATCGTCTTCCAGCAATTCATAGGCCGAAGGCAGCTCCAACTCGTGCAACACCGCCAGCGGGGCCGTGCGCAACAACGCGGCAAACCAGCTGTGAAAGGTGCGTATCTGCACCGGCCGGCCGGCAACCAGGATGCCGCGGTAAAGGCCCTTCAGCGCATCAAGCTGTGCGTCATCGGGTCTGGCGATACCGCGTGCCGTGAGCCCGTCAATCAGCTCTTGCCGGCTGGCATTGGCGTATTCGGCCAGCCAGTCGTGCAGACGCTCGCGCATTTCGCCAGCGGCTTTCTTGGTGAAGGTGATGGCCAGAATCTCATGCGGCCGCGCCCCTTCAAGCAAGGCACGCAGGATGCGCGAGACCAGCATCCAGGTTTTGCCCGCCCCTGCACAGGCTTCCACCGCAACGCTGCGCCGTGGATCGCAAGCCAGCGCGTAGAAGGCGTCACGCGCCACTGCCGCATCCCCGCGGCGATAGGCTGGCTGTTGCGGGCGGGTCAGCGCATCCGTCATGGCTGCTCCCAAAAGTCTTTGCGGCACAAACCCCGGGCCGCGCAGTACTCGCAGGCCATGCCCTCGCCAAGCGCCGGCAGGCTGGCGCCCTCACCTATGCGCTGCATGTCATGCAGGATGCCTTGGACCAGCGCGTCGCGCACCTCAACCACCTCGGGCTGCGCATGAGTGCGCGTGCCATCGCGCTCACCCACATTAACGTAGGCGGCTTCCAGCGTGTCATCAGCCAGCAGCGCGGCGTAGAACGCCAGCTGCGTATCCTCATAGGGTTGCTTGATGCGCGCGGCAGTGGTGGTGCGGCTTTCGGTTTTGTAGTCGATCACCATCGCGCGGCTGGCGCCCTGGACGGCGGTCAGGTCGATGCGGTCGATCTGACCGACCAGCGTGATTGAGCCCAGCTCCTGCTCTCGCCACGCTTCCGCGTCATGAAAAACAGCGCCGCCGGCCTCGTGCCGCTCGAGCCAGTGCAGGTAGCCATCGCGAACCTGAGGCCAGGCCGCCGAAAAAGGCAGGAACTCGCCTTCGCTCAGGCCCATTTCCTGGGTTGCAGCTTTAGCGGCCTGCTCCATCATTACCAGCCTGTCGGTTGCCGCAGTCAGCGGCGCATCCTTCAAGGCCTCCTGGAAAAACTTGAGCGCTTTGTGCAGCCAGTTACCGAAGTCGCGCTTGCCGACTTCGCTTTCAAGCTCGTCGGCCTCTTGCAGGCGCAGTTGGCGCATCGCAAAAAACCGGTAGGGGCATGCGCGCAGATCGCTATAGGCGCTCGCAGAGAGGTGGGTCACAGGCAAGCCGCTGCCAACCGGCAAGGGATGAGGCGTGGGCGCAGCTGCCACGGCGCGCTGTTCACGGGGGTCGGGCGCAAGTGCGGCGGGCTGGTCCAGCTGCAGTTCCTGCACGAAGCCGCTGGGCAACAGGTGCTCGCCACTTTCGCTGCTGCGCCAGAGCAGGTCGAGGTAAGGTGTTTGAAGGGCATGGTGCCAGGCAGCCCGGCCCGCTGCTGTCAGCATTTCTCTGGAAGGCAGGCCCAGCGCTTCGCGCTGCCCAGGGGTCCACGGCCCCGAAGGTTCCGGGGATACCGGCAGCCGCAGTTCGTCGCAGCCGGGCATCACCACCGCTTCGAACGGCCGGCCCAGCAGCTGGCTCAGCGGAAGAATGACCACCTGCGCCAGCGCCGGATGAGCCGGTTTGAAGTTCGCCGCCTCCAGCGCTGCGTTCACCCAGGAGGTGAAGGCCGGCAAATCCATTCGCCTTGCATGGTGGGCAAACTCCACCTCCGCACCGTCGTGAAGGCGTAAAGCAGACAGCACTGCATCGCCCGCAGCGTCGGCTGCCAGCACGTCCCACTGACCCGCCTGCTGCAGCGCGACACGCACCGTGCGCAACCATGCACTGAGCATGCGGGGCTGCTGCAGGCTGCTACGCAAGGCCTCAACGCCCGCTGCGATGGGGTTGGTTTGCGGCAGGCCGTACCAATCTCGTATGCCATTGCGGCGCAGCCAGATTTCGGTTTCTGTCACGTGGGCGGCGTTGAAAGCGGGGGCGTTTTTGAGCCAGTCGAGTACGGCGTCGGCACTGGCGTCCCAGGCCACACTGCGCAGCAGCCCCATCAACTGCGCCGCAGCGCGTGTGGTGGAAAGCTTCCAGCCGGTCTCATCGCGGATGAGCACACCACGCCCGGCCAGCATGGCACGCACACGCCGCGTTAGCGAGCGGTCTTGTGCGACCAGTGCCACAGGCGTGCGGCCCGCCGCGAGTTGCTTCAGCACACAAGCTGCGGCGCGCGCCGCCTCGTCTTCTGCATTGCTCGCGGAATGCAGCGCCGGCAGGATCAGAGCGCCTGTCAAAGGGAATGGCAAGCTGACAGCCTTGTCGCCAGAATGCCGGACCAGTGCCGCCGCCAACGCGTCCGCCTGAAAGCCTTCAATCGCCACCAGGCAATCGAGTTCAGCAGCAAACAGCACATCTGTTGCGTAAGCAGAGGCAGCGGCCCACTCCAGCGCGATGTGGGCGACAGCGGCTTCAAACCTCAATACTGGCGCGTCGAGCGCGCCGTCGGGCAACGCGGCCAGACTTGCGCGCATGCGCGCAGCCCAGGCACGCCGTGAAGGTGGAGGTACCGCAGCAGCCAAGCCGCCCAGGTCATGCGCAGCCTCGACCAGGCGGCCCGACAAGGCGTCCTTCCACGCCGCCAGGCCCGCACTCTCAAGCCATGAGCTGGCCGCGAGGATATCGCTTGCCGCGTCAAAACTGATGTCTTCGGTTGAGGGGGTGAAGCCGCCTGTGCCGGTGGCCCAGTTCATCGTTGATTCAAAACGCGGCGTGAATCCGCTGTGCGTACTGGACGCGGCCCATGCAGCCGTGGCCAGCGGCATCAACTGCGCATAAGGCACGAGCACAACCGTGCGCGCCGGATGAGCACCACGCTGCGCCATCGCGCTTTTGATTTCGGTCATGAGCGCGGCCCATGCTGCCCCGGCGTGATGGTTTTTTGCTATCTCATCCATAGCAGGCCCATGAACGGCGGTGGCACTTGGTTTCTGTCACAATTTCTCTACTGTACCTGTACCTACCTGTATAAATTCCTTCCGACACTCTGCACAAGGACACTCCATGGCCAGCGAACTCATCAAACACATCTCCGACGCATCGTTCGAGGCCGACGTGCTGCAGGCCGACAAGCCCGTGCTGGTGGACTACTGGGCCGAGTGGTGCGGTCCCTGCAAAATGATTGCGCCGATCCTTGATGAAGTGTCGAGCACCTATGCAGGCAAACTGCAGATCGCCAAGATGAATGTGGATGAGAACCGGGACATTCCCGCAAAGTTCGGCATCCGCGGCATCCCCACTCTGATGCTGTTCAAGGACGGCCAGCTTGCCGCCACCAAGGTCGGCGCGATGAGCAAGGCACAGCTCACCGCTTTCATCGACCAGCAACTGGCTTGATCCCTCCCGCCGCAGCCCGGAACAACGCGTTCCGGCTGCATCTTTTTCCTGTCATAATTAGTGCAAATCACTGATTCGTTCCCCAGACGAATTGGTTCGAGTTTCCGGTTTGCGAGGCGCCTCTAGCCCGCTTTTAAACCTCCCCCGTTTTTTCACAGACCACCCGCCAAAGGGTGCACTTACGCAGGTTCAGCCATGCACTTAAACGAACTCAAGGCACTCCACGTGTCTGAAGTCCTGAAGCAAGCCGAAGAGCTTGAGATCGAAAACACCGGCCGCATGCGCAAACAGGAACTGATGTTTGCCATCATCAAGAAGCGGGCTCGCGCCGGCGAACAGGTGTTCGCCGACGGCGTGCTGGAAATCCTGCCCGACGGTTTCGGCTTCCTGCGCAGCCCCGACACCAGCTACACCGCGAGCACTGACGACATCTACATCTCGCCCAGCCAAGTCCGCCGCTTCAACCTGCACACCGGCGACATGATTGAAGGCGAAGTCCGTACCCCCAAGGACGGCGAGCGCTACTTTGCCCTCACCAAACTCGACAAGGTCAACGACGGCTTGCCCGAGGACAACAAGCACAAGGTCATGTTCGAGAACCTGACGCCGTTGTTCCCCAAGGAGCACATGCGCCTGGAACGCGACATCAAGAGCGAAGAGAACATCACCAGCCGCGTGATCGACATCATTGCCCCGATCGGCAAGGGCCAGCGGGCCCTGATCGTGGCCCAGCCCAAGTCGGGCAAGACGGTGATGATGCAGCACATCGCGCACGCCATCACGGCCAATTACCCCGACGTTCACATGATGGTGCTGCTTGTCGACGAGCGCCCTGAAGAAGTGACCGAGATGCAGCGCACCGTGCGCGGCGAAGTCATTGCCTCCACCTTCGACGAGCCGGCAGCACGCCACGTGCACGTGGCCGAAATGGTGATCGAGCGCGCCAAGCGTTTGGTCGAGCTGAAAAAAGACGTGGTGATCCTGCTGGACTCCATCACCCGCCTGGCGCGCGCTTACAACAACGTCGTGCCCTCCTCGGGCAAAGTGTTGACTGGCGGCGTGGATGCCAACGCCCTGCAACGCCCCAAGCGCTTTTTTGGCGCGGCCCGCAATGTGGAAGAAGGCGGCTCCCTCACCATCATCGCCACGGCGCTGGTGGATACCGGCAGCCGCATGGACGAAGTGATCTTTGAAGAATTCAAGGGCACCGGCAATTGCGAAATCCATCTGGAGCGCAGGCTGTATGAAAAGCGCGTGTTCCCCGCGATCCACCTGAATCGCAGCGGCACCCGCCGTGAAGAGTTGCTGCTCGCGCCCGAGGTCCTGCAAAAGACCCGCATCCTGCGCCAGTTCATGTACAACATGGACGAGATCGAATCGATGGAGCTGATGCTCAAGAACATGAAGGCGACGAAGTCCAATGTGGACTTCTTCGACATGATGCGCCGCGGTGGTTAAGGCTATAATCGTGGGCTTCGCGGAAAGTACCTGGTGCATGGTGCACTGAGCGGCTCTCGCAACTGAATACTAGGAATTCATCATGGCTAAAGAAGGCATTCACCCCAACTACCGCAACGTCCTTTTTGTGGACCTGTCGAATGGTTTCAAGTTCGTGACCCGCTCGTGTGTCAACACGAAGGAAATGGCCAAGCACGACGACGGCAAGGAATACCCGCTGTACAAACTGGACACCTCCAGCGAGTCGCACCCCTTCTACACCGGCACGCAAAAGTCGGTGAACGACATGGGCGGCCGTGTGGACAAGTTCTTCAAGAAGTTTGGCAAGCCAGTCACCAAGGAAGAAGCACCGAAGGCAGAGGCAGAGGCAGAGCCGGCAGAGGCAGCGAAGGCGTAAGCCACCTGAATTCAACGGTTCGCCGTTTTCAGCCAAAGGGCAGCTCGGGTCACCGCGCTGCCCTTTTGCTTGAGGCGGCGGCCATGACACACTTGAGCCTGTGAATCAACGAACCCCCGCAATCGTCGCCCAGAGCGCTGTGCGCCGTCTGCCGAGGCTGGCGTTGCTGCTGTTTTGCGTGGCCTATGTGCTGCCAGGATTCATCGGCCGTGAACCCTGGAAAAGCGCAGACATTGCCGCCTTCGGCTACATGGCAGAACTGGCCCATGGCGTATCGGCCTGGCTTAGCCCCACCCTGCTCGGCCAGGCCCCAGAAACCGATGCCTTGCTGCCTTACTGGCTGGGCGCTTGGGCCATGCAAATGGCCCCAGCCTGGGTGGCGCCTGATTTCGCCGCCCGCGTCCCCTTTGGTCTGCTACTGGCCCTGACCCTGGCCGCTACCTGGTACGGCACCTATTACCTTTCCCGCAGTCCGCAGGCGCAGCCCGTGGCCTTTGCGTTTGGGGGTGAGGCATCGCCCTCCGACTATGCCCGGGCAATGGCCGATGGTGGCCTGTTGGCGCTGATCGCGTCCCTGGGCCTGGCCCAGCTCTCGCACGAGACCACGCCGGCCCAGGCGCAGTTGTGCTTTACTGCGCTTGCTTTTTACGGCGTGGCAGCTACGCCATACTGGACGCTGGGCCCGGCTCTGGGCCTGGTCGCCGGCCTGGTCGGCCTGTCGCTCAGCGGCGCCCCGGCGATGGGCTTGATGCTTGGCATTGGCAGCGCCGTGATCTGCCTGGTGGACCGGCAACCCGAGCCCGACATCCAGGCCCGCAAGCTGCGCTGGGCGCTCGGCATTGCCGCCGTTACGGCGGTCGCTGCCGGCCTGGCCTGGACGCTGGACTTGTGGCGCTGGCGAATTTCGTTGCCCCAAGCCACCTGGCTGGACTGGCGCAACATGGGCCGCCTTCTGCTGTGGTTCACCTGGCCTGCCTGGCCTCTGGCCGTCTGGACGTTATGGCGCTGGCGCCGCCAGCTCGGCAGCCGCCATGTGGCGGTGCCTTTGTGGTTTGCTACTGTGGCTGTGGCCACGACGCTGACCACGCAAGCCACCGACCGTTCTTTGCTGCTCGGCCTGCCCGCCTTCGCGGCGCTTGCGGCCTTTGCCTTGCCTACTTTAAAGCGCAGCGTGGCGGCCCTGGTCGACTGGTTCACGCTGCTGTTTTTCAGTGGCTGCGCGATCATCATCTGGGTGATCTGGATCGCCATGCAGACCGGTGTGCCGCGGCAACCAGCGGCCAACGTGGCACGCCTGGCGCCTGGCTTCGTCCCCAGCTTTTCGCTCACCGCTTTCCTGGTTGCGCTGGCAGCCACGCTGGCCTGGGCCTGGCTCGTCAAGTGGCGCGCCGGGCGGCATCGTGCGGCCATCTGGAAGAGCCTGGTACTGCCTGCCGGTGGCGCCGCGCTCAGCTGGCTACTGCTCATGACGCTGTGGATGCCGCTTCTGGACTTTGCGCGCAGCTACAACGCGCAGGTGCACAACATCGTCGCCCGCATGGACGTGCCCGGTTGCGCCCAGGTCCACGGCATGAGCGGGGCGCAGATCACGGCGCTGCAGTTTCACGGCCAGCTTCAGCTGCGTTATGCCGGCACGCTGGCCACCTGCCCCTGGCTGATCGTGGATGCAGACGCCATGGACTCGCTGCGTTCCTCGGTCAACATGAAACACTGGAAGCTCAAGGCCACCCTGCGCCGCCTGAACGACGAAAACGACGACGTGTTGCTCTACCAGCGCGTCGGCCCCTGAGAGGCCAGGCGCGGTGTCCGACCTCAAAATTATTTCCCGGCACGCGGGGACCGTCCTCGTGGGCCAACTGGCTGTCATGGCATTTGGCGTGACAGACACCATCGTGGCCGGCAACTATTCCGAATCCGCTTTGGCCGCGCTTTCGGTGGGCACCGCCATCTACCTCAGCGTCTTCGTCGGCCTCATGGGCGTACTGCAGGCGCTGCTGCCGGTGTGGGCCGAGCTGCGCGGCGCCGGGCGGCTGCAGGAAGTTGGACGCTCCTGGCGCCAGGCGCTGTACCTGTGCGCCATCGTCTACGCGGTGGGCATGACCGCCCTGCTCTTTCCCGGGCCCGCCTTGCAGTGGGCCGAGGTACCCGAGGCGTTGCGCGCCGAGGTTCAACGCTATCTGGCGGTGCTGGCCATTGCCTTGCTGCCGGCGCTCGTGTTCCGCTTATACGGCACACTCAACCAGAGCCTGGGCTACCCGCGCCTGGTGACCTGGCTGCAGATCGGGTCTCTCTTCATCAAGGTGCCGCTTTCGGTGTGGTTTGCCTTTGGCGGTTTGGGCCTCGCGCCCCATGGGGCGGTGGGCTGCGCCTGGGCCACGCTGGTGGTCAACTACCTGATGATGGCCGTGGCCTTGTGGATGCTGCGCACGCAGGCCCTCTACAAGCCCTTCGGCATCTGGGAGCGCATGGAGCGGCCCGACTGGCGGCGGCTTCGCGAGTTTGCGCAGCTGGGCGTGCCGGGCGGCCTGGCGATCATGGTGGAGGTCACCTCATTCACGCTGATGGCGCTCTTCATAGCGCGCCAGGGCGTGACGCCGGCGGCCAGCCACCAAATCGCGTCCAACCTTGCCGCCGTGCTGTACATGATGCCGCTGTCGTTGGGCATCGCCACCAGCGCGCGGGTGAGTTACTGGCTGGGCGCGGGTGAGGCCAAGCGGGCCCGTGCGGCGATCCGCGCCGGCTTCAAGCTGGTGCTGCTGGCGTCCGTGGTGCTGGCCTGCCTGACCCTCGGCCTGCGCGAAGCCATTGCCTCGGTTTATTCAGCCAACCCCGCTGTGGTTGCACTTGCGGCTGGCCTGCTGTCCTGGGTGGCCGTGTACCACCTGGCCGACGCGACACAGGCGTTGTGCGTTTTCGTCCTGCGCTGTTACCGCGTCACCATCGCGCCGCTTGCGGTGTACTGCGTGATTTTGTGGGGGCTTGGGCTGGCCGGAGGCTATGCGCTGTCCTACCACGGCCTTGCTGGCTGGCCCGCAAGGCCCGAGCCGTCGACCTTCTGGATCACCAGCGCCGCCGCCCTCGCCGTCACCACCGTTATTTTTGTAGCGCTTCTGTGGCGGGTGGTGAAGCGGGAAGTGCCTCCGCCAACGGCCTGACCCGGCTGGCCGGCAGCCAGATCGTGAACGTCGAGCCCTGTCCCGGTGTACTGGCAATGCGCAATTCGCCGCCATGGCGCTGCACGATGTGCTTGACGATGGCCAGTCCCAGCCCGGTGCCACCCGTCTCGCGCGAGCGACTCCTGTCCACGCGGTAGAAGCGCTCGGTCAGCCGCGAAATATGCTCGGCTGCAATGCCCGGGCCGTTGTCCCTGACTGAAAACTCCGCACGCCCATCAGGCAGCAGCCGCCACGTCACATCAATGGACTGCCCGGCCGGGGTGTAGCGCACCGCATTGCTCACCAGGTTGGACATCGCGCTGAGCAATTCAGAATGCGAGCCAGACACCTCACAGGCATCTACGGCGTTGAACACGAGGGCGTGGCTGTCAGCGGTAAGCAGCTGCGACAGTTCGCGGCCTTCCTGCTCGCACTGCGCCAGCAAGGCGGCGGAGGCGATCCACTCCCCTGTTCCGGGCGGCGGGCTGCCTTCCAGCCTGGAAAGCGTGAGCAGGTCGCTCACCAGCGTCTGCATGCGGTGGGCCTGCTGCGACATCATGGCGAGGTAACGGGCCCGCTCCCCTGCATTGAGCGGCAAGGTCTGAAGCGTTTCCACAAAGCCGCTCAGCACCGTGAGCGGCGTGCGGATCTCATGCGAGACATTGGCCACGAAGTCGCGCCGCATGGCATCGGCCTGTTCCAGCGCCGTCACGTCGCGCGACAGCAGCAGCCTGCGCCCCTCGCCATACGGGTGCAGATGGACCGACAGTTTGACGGGTCGGCCCGCCGTGTTGGTGCGCCCGCCGATGAAAATCTCCTGCGAGTACTCGCCACTGGCGTAGTACGCGGCAAAAGCCGGGTCCCGCACCAGGTTGCCAATGAGTTGCTGGACATCGCGCCGCGCATCAAAACCAAAGTGTTCAGCCGCCGTGAGGTTGCACCACTCGATGCGGCCGCCGGCATCCAGCAACACCACGCCGTTGGGAGAAGCCTGAATAGCCGCAAGAAACTCCTGCAGGCGCGATTCACTGGCCCGGGTTTCCTGCTCGCGGTTGCGCAGCAGGCGGCGGGTGCGGTCAGAGATCTCGCCCCACAGGCCGCGCATCGCGGGCGCGCTGGTGGGGTCGCCATGACGCAACCAGTTGAGCACACTCGTGCCACGAAGCAGGTCGACGATGACCCAGCTCACGCCACCCACCACCGTACCGACCAGCGCGCCGGGGCCGCCCGACATGAAGGAGCCTGCCAGCCACCAGCCGATCAGCCCGCCAGCAAGCTGGAAGGCTACAAAACTCGTGAGGCGAAAGAACATGATTCCACTTATGAAGCCCCGCCCCTGCAGAGCCGGGTGAGAAGAGCAAGCCCCTACCGGGGCAAGCGATGAAGACCTGTTGCTGCCCGGGCGGCCAGGCCGGCCCGGCAGACTGCGAGCATCAACTTTGCGACGCCAGGTCCGACTTCACGGGCAGCGGCTGCGCGGTGAGCCGGTAGCCAGCCCCGCGCACCGTCTCGACCATGAGACCTGCGCCGCCCAGGGCCTCGCGCAGGCGCTTGACGTGCACATCCACCGTGCGCTCTTCAATGAACACGTGGTCGCCCCAGACCTTGTCCAGCAACTGCGCCCGGCTATGCACGCGCTCGGCATGCTTCATCAGATAGTTCAGCAGCTTGAACTCGGTGGGGCCCACCTTCAGCGGCTGGCCCTGCCAGCTGACGCGATGCGTCGCCGTGTCCAGCAACAACCCGGCAATGCTCACGCTGTCGGCCGACTGCTCGGGCGCGCGGCGGCGCAGTACGGCGCGGATGCGTGCCAGCAATTCCTGCGTCGAGAAGGGCTTGGTGATGTAGTCGTCTGCGCCCGCGTCCAGCCCGGCGATCTTGTCCGGCTCGTCGCCACGCGCTGTGAGCATGAGGATGGGCACCGCTTTGCATCGTGTGTCGCCACGCCACTTGCGGGCCAGCGCCAGGCCGCTCTGGCCGGGCAGCATCCAGTCGAGCAGGATCACGTCGGGCAGCACCGCGTCCAGCTCCCGCTGGGCGGAAGCGCCGTCCTCAGCCCAGATTGGCGTGAAGCCGTTGTGGCGCAGGTTGACGGCGATCAATTCGGCAATCGCGGGTTCGTCTTCGACGATGAGGACGCGGGGTATTTTCATTGGACCGCTGATTCAATGTGTTCCATCGAAGTGTGGCGCACATCAGCCCCCTTGACGATGTAGATGATGAACTCGGCGATGTTCTTCGAATGGTCGCCAATACGCTCAATCGCCTTGGCCAGAAACAGCAGGTCCAGGCTGGCGGAGATCGTGCGCGGGTCTTCCATCATGTAGGTGATGAGCTTGCGCACGAAGCCGTCAAACTCCTTGTCGATCAGGTCGTCTTCCTTGAGGATTGAAACAGCCGCCGTTGTGTCAAGCCGCGCAAATGCATCCAGCGCCTTGCGCAGCAGGCCCGAAGCCAGATCAGCCGCAACCCGCAGGTCGGACGTGGGCAGTGACCGCGCCGAGCCGCTGCGAATGATGGACTTGACCATGCGCGCGATCTTCTCGGCCTCGTCGCCCACGCGCTCGAGGTTGGCGGTGGTTTTGGAAATCGCGATCAGCAGGCGCAGGTCGCGCGCAGTGGGCTGGCGCCTGGCGATGATGGACGACAGCTCACGGTCAATTTCCACTTCCATGGAGTTGACGCGGGCCTCGTTCTCCGAGACCTGGTTGGCCACCTCCATGCTGAACTGCGACAGTGCATAAATGGCCTGGTGAATCTGCGCTTCAACCAGGCCGCCGAGCTCCATCACGCGCGATGAGACGCCGTTGAGCTCGCTGTCGAACTGGGTGGATAGATGTTTGTCGGGCATGAATAATCCCCTTTCAGCCAAAGCGGCCGGTGATGTAGTCTTCGGTCTCTTTACGGCGCGGTTTGAAAAACAACTGCTCAGTCTCACCGAACTCTACAAGATCGCCAAGATACATATAAGCGGTGTAGTCACTGCAACGGGCCGCCTGCTGCATGTTGTGCGTCACCATCACGACGGTGTAGTCGTTCTTCAGCTCCGCAATCAGCTCTTCGATTTTCGCGGTGGAGATCGGGTCCAGGGCCGAGCAAGGCTCGTCCAGCAACAGCACTTCGGGTCTGATGGCAATGCCGCGCGCAATGCACAGCCGCTGCTGCTGCCCGCCCGACAGGCCAGAGCCGCTCTGGGTCAGCTTGTCTTTCACCTCGGTCCAGAGTGCCGCCTTGCGCAGCGCCCACTCAACCCGCTCGTCCATATCGGCGGCGCTCAGGTTTTCAAACAGCTTCACGCCAAAGGCTACGTTGTCGTAGATCGACATCGGAAAAGGCGTGGGCTTCTGGAACACCATGCCGATCTTTGCGCGGATCAGCGCCACGTCGCGTTTGGAGGTCAGCAGGTTCTCGCCATCCAGCACGATGTCGCCCTCGGCGCGTTGCTCGGGGTAGAGCTCGAACATGCGGTTGAACGTGCGCAGCAGCGTGGACTTGCCGCAGCCCGACGGACCGATAAACGCCGTGACCTTCTTCTCGGGAATCTCCAGGTTGATGTTCTTCAACGCATGAAACTTGCCGTAGTAGAAGTTCAGGTTCTTGACTGAAATCTTCGAACTGGCGTCCTGGGTGGTGACAGCGTTCAAAATGTGGTTCTCCGATTCATTTTCTTGTCAAAACGCGGGCAAGGATATTGAGGCCGAGCACCGCCATGGTGATGAGAAACACGCCAGCCCAGGCGAGTTGCTGCCAGTTCTCATAGGGGCTCATTGCAAACTTGAAAATTGTCACTGGCAGGCTGGCCATCGGCTCGCCCAGGCTGGAGGTGAAAAACTGGTTGTTCAGCGCAGTGAACAACAGCGGCGCCGTCTCGCCCGAGATGCGGGCCACAGCCAGCAACAGCCCTGTGACCACACCCGCACGCGCAGCACGCAGCGTGATGCTGATGATGACCTTCCACTTGGGCGCGCCCAGCGCATAAGCCGCTTCACGCAAGGCCGAGGGCACGAGCTGCAGCATGTTTTCTGTCGTGCGGATCACCACCGGGATGACGATCAGCGCCAGTGCCATGATGCCTGCCGCACCCGAATAGGTCTTGAAGCGCGCCACGATTACTGCGTACACAAAGAGGCCGATCACGATGGACGGCGCCGACAGCAAGATGTCGTTGACAAAGCGGGTGACAGAAGCGAGCCAGTCTTTGGCACCGTATTCGGCCAGGTAAATACCGGCCATGATGCCCACCGGTGCGCCGACAAAGGTCGCCAGCGCCACCATCAGGAAAGAGCCATAAATCGCGTTTGCCAGGCCGCCCACATCATTGGGCGCGGGCGTCATCTGCGTGAACAGGGTGAACGACAGGCCGCCAATACCCAGCCGAACGGTTTCAAACAGAATCCAGACCAGCCAGAACAACCCGAAAGCCATGGCAGCAAGCGACAACGTTAGCGCCACCTGATTAACCCGCTTGCGTTGCGCAAACTTCGCCTCGCGCAGCCGCATGGCATCGGCAGGCCTGATGACCGTTTCACCCGTGGTCATGTCTTGACCCCTTCACTCTTGCGCAACTGCTTCAGCAGCAACTTCGACAGCGTCAACACCACGAAGGTAATGAAAAACAGCACCAACCCGAGGTAATAAAGCGAGGCCTGATGAAGCCCGTCAGCGGCTTCAGCAAACTCGTTGGCCAGCGCCGAGGTGATGCTGTTGGCCGCCTCGAACATGCTCAGCGAGTTGAGCTGGTTGGTATTGCCAATAACAAAAGTAATGGCCATGGTCTCGCCGAGCGCGCGGCCCAGGCCCAGCATGATGCCGCCCACCACACCGCTCTTGGTGTAGGGCAGCACGACCTTGTACATCACTTCCCAGGTGGTGGAGCCCAGGCCATAAGCCGACTCCTTGAGCAAGGCGGGGGTCACTTCAAACACATCGCGCATCACCGAGGCGATGAACGGAATGATCATGATGGCCAGAATGATGCCGGCGGACAAAATGCCAATGCCCACCGGCGGGCCCGAGACCAGCGCACCCAGGTAGGGCACGCCATTGAAAATGCTCTGCAGCGGCTGCTGCACATAGGTGGCCAGGATCGGCCCGAACACCAGCAGGCCCCACATGCCGTACACGATGGAGGGCACGGCTGCCAGCAGTTCAATGGCGGTGCCCAGGGGGCGCTTGAGCCAGGAGGGCGACAGCTCGGTCAGGAACAGCGCAATGCCAAAACTCACCGGCACTGCAATCAGCAAGGCAATGAGCGAAGTCATCAGCGTGCCGTAGATCATCACCAGGCCGCCGTACTCGTTCTTGACCGGGTCCCACACGCTGCTGGTGAGAAAGCCCAGGCCAAACTGCCGGATTGCAGGCCACGCGCCGATGAGAAGCGACACCAAAATGCCAGCCAGCAGGGCGAGCGTCAGCAAGGCAGCCGCCCGGGCAGCCCAGCCAAAAAGGCGGTCTGCCAGGGGGCCCAGGTTCACCGGATTGCGCGAAGGCGGAGTGTTCATGGCTTGGGGCTGGTTCCTGCCGGCCCTGTCGCCTTGCAACTCAAAGGAACCCGCATTCGCTGGGAGTGTAGAGGACACTGGCGGCTCCCTGTTTTCAATCAACGGTTGACAACGCTTGTCTCATGCCTGGCTGGCTTCACTTGTACGCGACGGCCTTGCCCGACGCGTCCTTGATCTCGCCCCAGGCTTTTTCGATGGCTGTCTTCACGGCTGCGGGCATGGGCACATAGTCCAGCGCGTCAGCGGTCTGGTCGCCGTTCTTGTAGGCCCACTCAAAGAACTTCAGGGCGGCGGTGGCTTGCGCAGGCTTGTCCTGGGTCTTTTGCATCAGGATGAAGGTCGCACCGGTGATGGGCCATGAAGCCTTGCCCGGCTGGTCCGTCAGGATCTGGTAGAAGCTCTTGCTCCAGTCAGCGCCGGCAGCGGCAGCCTTGAAGGCCGAGTCATCAGGCGACACAAAAACGCCGTCCTTGTTTTGCAGTTGCGCAAACGTCATCTTGTTTTGCTTGACATAGGCGTACTCGACGTAGCCAATGGAGTTGGGCAGGCGGCCCACAAAGGCGGCTACGCCCTCATTGCCCTTGCCACCGGCGCCGGTGGGCCAGTTCACCGCGGTACCCTCGCCGACCTTGGTCTTCCACTCAGGGTTGACCTTGCTCAGGTAGTTGGTGAAGATGAAACTGGTGCCCGAACCGTCAGCGCGGCGCACCACGGCGATGGAATCCGAAGGCAGCGGCAGCGTGGGGTTCAGCGCCTTGATGGCGGCGTCGTTCCACTTGGTGATCTTGCCCAGGAAAATATCGCCCAGTACGGCACCGCTCAACTTGAGCTGGCCGGGGGCGATGCCCTTGATGTTGACCACGGGGATCACGCCGCCAATGACGGTGGGGAACTGGACCAGGTTGCCCTTGGTCAGCTCTTCGTCTTTCAAAGGCGCGTCAGACGCACCGAAGTCGACTGTCTTGGCCTGGATCTGGCGAATGCCGGCACCCGAGCCGACTGACTGGTAGTTGATCTTGACGCCTGTGGCCTTGTTGTAGTCAGCGGCCCATTTGGAGTACAGGGGCGCAGGGAAGCTGGCGCCGGCGCCGGTGACTTCATTGGACTGGGCAAAAGCAGACAGGGCGAAGCCGGCCGACAGGAGGGCGGCACCAGCAAATTTGATCGTGTTCTTCATCGTTGTACCTTTCAGATGGATGGGGCGAATGAAAGGACTCTACGAAGCCAATGTGACAGGGGCGTGACATACCCCTTTCATTGGTAAACGCCGCCGGATGTGTCACAACATGTTCACGCGATCGTCACGGATCTGTCATGCAAAAAACGTAGGCTCCATCTCGTTATCAACCAGAAAGCTCCCATCATGATTCAACGCCGCCTCCTGGCCCTCGCTACATTGACTGCCGCCCTCGCCGCCACGCTGGCCGGCTGCGCCACCACCGCCGCACCGGTTTCGGTGGCCGATACGATCGCCGCCAACCCGTCCCTCAGCACGCTGAACAGCCTCGTCGCCAAGGCCGGCCTCACCGACACCCTCAAAGGCACGGGCCCCTTCACCGTCTTTGCGCCGACCAATGAGGCCTTCAAGTCCGTCCCCGCCAAAACTATGGACGAGCTGGCCGCGGACCCCGTCAAACTCAAGGCCGTGCTGGCCTATCACGTTGTGCCCGGCAAGGTGCTGGCTGACGATGTGAAAAACGGCAACGTCAAGACCGTCAACGGCGCCAACCTCGCGCTGGGCAAAGCCGGCACCTTTGTCACGGTGGAAGACGCCATGGTGCAGACCGCCGACATCAATGCCACGAATGGTGTGGTGCACACGGTTGACCGCGTCCTGATGCCCCCGCGCTGATGCGCGGCCACCTCACAAGCCGCCGGCGCCTGGTCACAGGCGCCGGTCTGGTCATGGCCGCACTGGCGGCGCCAGCCTTGGCTCAAAAAAGCAAAAGCGCTGCCACCAGTGCCGTCGTGGCGCAGATCGTGGACATATCCAACGAACAACAGGATGTCGCCCGGGACTTCCTCGTCGGTTCACGCGCAGCGTGGCAGGACATCAATGCCAAAGGCGGCGTTCGCGGCCGCCCGGTGCAACACCTGTCCATCGAGACAGATGGCAGCCCAGCCAGCCTGCGCGCGGCCGTCAAGCAGGTCAAGGACAACCCGGCCTGCGTAGTGCTCTCGGGCACGGCCAGCGACCCGGTTGCCGCGCAGCTGGTTGCCCTGCTGCAGGAGGACAACACCCCCATCGCCCACGCGGCGCCGTGGCTGCAAAACTCCAGCGTCGAGGTGGACGACCGGACCTTCCCGATTTTTGCCACCCGCCAGGAACAGATCGGCCACGCGTTGAAGTCGCTGGCTGTGGTGGGCATGCAGGAACTGGGTATTGTTTACGCCACGCCGCGT
Source organism: Ramlibacter sp. (assembly GCA_014376765.1). Lineage (GTDB taxonomy): Bacteria > Pseudomonadota > Gammaproteobacteria > Burkholderiales > Burkholderiaceae_C > JACMQX01. The sequence goes on from JACMQX010000333.1 coordinate 26,992, forward strand.
GAATACGGCCTGTACCAGACCGATGTGGAGCGGATTGCCGTCTCCCTCAAGCTGCGGGTCCAGTCATTCCGGCCTGCTGCGGGCGGCCTTGCGCCGCTGGGCCAGGGGCTGGGCAGCAGCGCACCGGCCGTCATGCTGTTTGTCGGAGGGACGCCCGAGCTGGTTCAGTTCACCCAGGGGCTGGCCAAACATTCCCGCCAGCGCTATGTCATTGCGCTGGCTGATGTGAACCTGCAGACCATGCTGCAGATGGGCGGCTCGCGCGCTACGCCGGTCATTGCCACGCAAGCCGTGCCGTTGGTCAATCAAACATCGCTGCCGGTTGTACGCGCTTACCGCGACACGCTGGCCCGTTTGTTCGACGAGCCGCCGGCGGCACTCAGCCTGGCGGGTTTCATTGCAGCGCGATACACCTACGAGGTCTTGTCGGACGTGGATGCGGCGCTCACCCGCCCTGCCGTCCTGGCTGCTTTCCAAAAGCGCGCGCCTATGGACATCGGCGGCTTTCGCATCGCTTTCAATGCGCAGCGCCGCGGCAGCAGTTATGTGACGCAAAGCATGCTGGCCACCGATGGCCGGCTCATCGGCTGAAGCCCCTCAGGGGCGTTCGACTGAGGGGAGGCGTGACCTGCGTGAATGCTATGCTGGAATGGCAAAAACAGTCAAAGCCATGCAAAACGGAATTCGCCTCGCCGCTGTCGACCTGGGGTCCAACAGCTTCCGCCTTGAAATAGGACGCCTTGACCACGGGCAAATCCACCGCACCGAGTATCTGAAGGAAACCGTCCGCCAGGGCAGCGGGCTGGACGAGGCGCGTAACCTCACGCCCGAAGCCATGCAGCGCGGCTGGGAGTGCCTCGCGCGCTTTGGCGAGCGGCTGGCCGGCTTTCGCCGCTACCAGGTGCGGGCCGTGGCCACACAGACCCTGCGCGAAGCGCGCAACCGCGATGAATTTCTGGTCCGCGCGCACCAGGTACTGGGCTTCCCGATCGACGTGATCCCGGGCCGCGAAGAAGCCCGGCTGATCTACCAGGGCGTGGCCCACCTGCTGCCGCAATCAGAGGAACGCCGCCTGGTGGTTGACATCGGCGGGCGCTCGACAGAATTGATCCTGGGCCACGGTTATGAAGCCCGCGTGATGGAGTCTTACCGCGTGGGCAGCGTGGCCTGGTCCATGAAGTATTTTCCGGATGGGCAGTTCACCCCGACCGCCTTCAACCGCGCCGAGATTGCGGCCAAGGCGGTGCTGGACGAGGCACTTGACACCTACCAGCGCGACGCCTGGGATGTGGCTTATGGCGCCTCAGGCACCGTGGGTGCCGTGAGCGACGTCCTGGCTGCAGGTGGCTTTGCGCCGGACTGCATCACCCGCGAGGGGCTGGACTGGTTGCTCGACAGGTTGCTCAAGGCGCAAAGCGTGGACCGACTCAAGATTGACGGCATGAAGGACGACCGCCGCGCGGTCATCGGCGGCGGCGTGAGCGTGCTGCGCGCCGTGTTCGAGCTGCTGGCCATCACCCGCATGGAAATCGCCCAGGGCGCCTTGCGACATGGCGTGCTGTACGACCTGCTGGACCGCGAGCAGGACCAGACCGACCTCCGGACCACCACGGTGCAGCGCCTGTCGGCCAAGTTTGACGTGGACGCCGCGCAGGCGCAGCGCGTGGGCAAGGTGGCGGGGCAACTGTTTCGCCAGATCGACGCCGATGACGCGCCGGAGTCCATGGCCCGCAACCTGCGCAAGCTGGACTGGGCCGCGCAACTGCATGAAGTCGGCAGCCAGATTTCGCACAGCGACTATCACAAGCATGGCGCCTACATCCTGGACAACGCGGATGCGCCAGGTTTTGCCTTGCCCGAGCTGCACCGCCTGAGCCTGCTGGTGCTGGGCCACCGGGGCAAGCTGCGCAAGCTCAACGCAGACTACAGCGACGCTGTCTTCGTGCAACAGCTGCTGGTGTTGCGGCTGGCCGTGATCCTGTGCCATGCGCGGCGCGAGCCCGACCTGAAGGGTTTGCAACTGAGCTTCACCGAGGCGCCTGCCATGCAGTTCAGCCTGGCCTGCCGGGCGGGCTGGGCCGAGAGCTACCCGCAATCGGCCCACCTGCTGCGCGAAGAGGTGCTCGCCTGGCAGAAGACGCCGTGCAGCCTGGTGGTGCCGGACTGCTGAACGCAGGCCGGTTACCTTAAAAGTTGAACGGTGTAAACTGTATATACCGTTTCTACCAAGGATGCTCCGATGGCAACAACAACAAAACCGGCCGTAAAAAAACCGGCTCCCGCCAAGTCAGCCAAGCTCGTGAAAGCCGTCAAAACCGCACCGGCCGGTCCCACCAGGGCTGCGGCCAAAACGCTCGCCAGCGTCGTGGCGCCGCCTGTTGCCAAGGGCAATGCAAAACCAGCCGTAAAGCCTGCGGCCAAAGCGGCCGCTCAGGCGCCCAAGCCGGTGAAGGTGAAAAAGCCCAAGCAGGTACGCGACAGCTTCACCATGCCCAAGACCGAATATGCGGTGCTCGACGTACTTAAAGTGCGCGCCAGCAAAATGGGCAATGCCGTGAAGAAAAGCGAGCTTCTGCGTGCTGGCGTCAAGGCGCTGGCCGGGATGTCTGATGCCGCTTTTGCCGACTGTTTGAAGAGCGTCCCTGCCATCAAAACCGGCAGGCCAAAGCTTGCCGGGAACTGACTGGGGCGGGCGTCATGAAGATGTCAGGTGATGCCCCAGCGATGTCATCTTGGGCTTGACCCGGGATCCACCCCGGCGTGAAACAACGCCACGTGAGTGCCACCATGGATTGCGGGTCAAGCCCGGGATGACAACCCGGTAGCGAAGACGAAAATTACAGGGGCGAAGCGCATAGCTACTCGCTCGCCAACTTTGTCTCAAAAACCCACGCCAGCCCCGCCCCGGCCGCCCCACCGGCGCACTGCGCCAGTACAAACGGCAAGGCACTGGCGGGCGCGATGCCAGCGAAACTGTCGCTGAACATCCGCCCCATGACCGCCGCCGGATTGGCAAACGAAGTGCTCGCCGTAAACCAGTACGCCGCGCCGATGTAGCAGGCCACCAGTGAGGCTGCCTTGCCGTGCGGTGCGCGCAGGATCACAAACATCAGCCCGGCAGTAGCCACCGCTTCGGCCAGCCACTGCCCTGCACCGCCGCGCAATTTAGTGCTTGGCTGCAGCACGCTCATATCGAACATGGCATTGGCCAGCCACGCCCCCAGCACAGCCCCAGTCAGTTGCGCCGCAATGAACAAGGCCACCGCATGAGCCCTGTCATGGCCACTTCGGCCGGTCACGGCCAGCACCACAGACACAACCGGGTTGAAGTGCGCACCACTGACGGGGCCCAGTGTTTCTATCAGCACATACAGCGCAAAAACAGTGGCCAGCGTATTGGCCAGCAGCGCCACGCCGTTGTTGCCGGCACTCAGGCGCTCGGCCATGATGCCCGAGCCAATCACGACGCACAGCAGCATGGCCGTACCGGCAAACTCCGCCAGGAGCGCCTTGGGGAGCGTATGCGGCATGGCAGGATCAGTTCTTGTTGGACAGCTCGCAGGCCACGCCTTCGCAGCAATGCTCGGTCAGGTAGCCGAGCAGCGAACTCATGGTCGCAAAGCCTGCGCGGTAGATCAGATTGCGGCCACGCGGCTGACTGGTCACAAGACCTGCATGCGCCAACTCCTTGAGGTGGAACGACAAGGCGTTGGGCGCAATCCCCAGCTTGCCGGCCATGTCGGAAGGCGTGAGGCCTTCAGGACCCGCCACCACAAGCGCCCTGAAGGCGCGCAGACGCTGTACCTGGGCGAGTGCCGCGAGCGCCGAAATGATCTGGGTTTCTTCCATGTTTCAATAATACAATGATCGTTGAATTGTTTGGCGAGAAAAATAACAATAGCCGCAGCAAACCATTGATCTTCCAGGAACACAGATGTCCCAAACCACCCCCATCACGATCTACCACAACGTCAACTGCACCACCTCGCGCAACACCCTGGCAATGATCCGCAACACCGGCGTTGAGCCGGAAATCATCCTGTATGTAGAAACCCCGCCCAGTCGCGAAACACTGAAAGGCCTGCTGGCCGCCATGAACATGGAGCCGCGCGAACTGCTCCGCCGCAAAGGCACACCGTATGACGAGCTCAAGCTGGATAAGCCGCACTGGACGGACGACCAACTGATCGCCCAGATGCTGGCCCACCCCCTCCTGATCGAGCGGCCAATCGTCATCACGCCGCTGGGCACGCGGGTGTGCCGGCCGTCCGAGCAAGTGCTGGACCTCTTGCCCGACCCGC
>JACMQX010000334.1 GCA_014376765.1 Ramlibacter sp.
AACGTCGTCTGACGGATGAAGGCGTATGAAAGGAGTCATCGTTTGCTTTTCGGGTGAGGTGTGCGGGGTGTCTTGGCTTTCGCGCGGCGCCAGCTCACGCTGAAGCGCTCATGCGACCGATCCATGTGTGCATGCATCGCGCGGCGGGCCGCGTCTGCGTCGCGGGCGCGTACGGCGTTGTAGATGGCCTCGTGTTCGTCAATCGCTGCGCGCCATGAGTCGACTGTTTCAAAGTGCCCGCCCAGGCGCTCAAACAGCGGGCCGCGGCGCGAGTCCCAAAAGCGCTGCACTGTCTCGATCAGCACCGCGTTGCCGCAGGATTCGACTATGGCGGTGTGAAAGGCGCGGTCCCCGTCCAGCGGCAGCGTGCCCTCGTCAGCGTCGGCCTTCATGCTGGCAATGGCCTTGCTCATGGCGGCCACGTGTTTGCGCCCGGCCTGTGTGGCGGCCATAGCGGCAATCTCGCCTTCTACAACGCGGCGCGCGCGGATCAGCTCCAGCGGGCCCCACTCGTCGGGCGAGAGTTTTTCTTTGTGTGCGGAGCCGGCACCGCTTTTGCCGCCCTTGGCAGCCGTGCGTTCAAGCACGTACACACCCGAGCCGGTGCGCACCTCCAGCCAGCCTTCCACCTCCATGGCGATCAGCGCCTCGCGCACCGAAGGGCGGCTCACGCCCAGCTGCCTTGCAAGATCGCGCTCAGCAGGCAAGCGCTCGCCCACCGCCCATTCACCCGCCGTAATCAACGAGCGCAACTGCTCGGCGATCTGGCGGTACAGGCGTTGAGGGCCGACGGTTTGCAGAGGCATGTGGGTGAGCTTTATGGACCTGAACGGTGCGGAAACAGCACTTAAGGGTAAGCCAGAATTGGACAAGTGGTCAGGCCAATTCATACTCCCACGAAAGGTCGGGCGCAAGCATCCGGCAAAACCCTGAACGCTTTTGGAGACGCAATGAGACTCAAAGGAAAAACTGCGCTGGTCACAGCCGCAGGGCAGGGCATCGGTCACGCCAGCGCGCTCGCCCTGGCGGCTGAAGGCGCGCAGGTCTGGGCCAGCGACGTCAACCCCAAACTGCTTGAGAGTTACGCGGGCGTTGCAAACATCAAGACTTTGCAGCTGGATGTTCTGGACAAGGCCGCCATCCACGCCGCCGTCCAGTCATTGCCCCCGCTCGATGTGCTGTTCAACTGCGCCGGCTTCGTGCACAACGGCACCATCCTGCAGGCCACTGACGAAGAGTGGGACTTCGCCTTCAACCTCAACGTGCGCGCGCAATACTGGATGATCCAGGCCGTGCTCCCCACGATGCTTGCCAACGGTGGCGGCAGCATCATCAACATGGCCAGTGTGTGCGGCAGCCTGAAGGGCTTGCCCAGCCGCTTCATTTACGGCACCTCCAAGGCAGCCGTGGTGGGGCTGACCAAGAGCGTGGCGGCCGACTTTGTAGGGCAGGGCATCCGCTGCAATGCGATTGCACCGGGGACGGTGGACACACCGTCTCTGGGCGAGCGCATCAACGCCTATGAAGACCCGGTCCAGGCGCGCAAGAACTTCATTGCCCGTCAGCCCATGGGCCGGCTTGCGCAGGCACACGAAATGGCGCCGCTGGTGGTGTTTCTGGCTAGCGACGAGTCCGCGTTTGTGACCGGACAACTTTATGCAAATGACGGAGGCATGACGATATGAACCAGCTTGACTTCAAGGGCCGCCACGCGGTCATCACCGGCGGCGCCACGGGGCTGGGCTATGCAATTGCGCAGCGGTTGATTGCGTCGGGCGGCAGCGTCACGCTGTGGGACCGGGATGAGGCCGGCGCCAACAAGGCCGCGCTGGCGCTGGGCGCCAACACGCAGGCGGTGGCGGTGGATGTGTCGCTGCAGGAGTCTGTGGCCAAGGCGGTCAAGACCACCATGGCCCATGCCGGCCGCATCGACGCACTGGTCAACAGCGCCGGCATCACCGGCCCGAACACTACTGTGTGGGAGTACCCGGTGGACGCCTGGCGCCAGGTGATTGACGTCAACCTCACCGGCCTTTTCATCTGCTGCCGCGAGGTTGTGCCCCACATGCGCGAGGCCAACTACGGCCGCATCGTGAACATCGCCTCGGTCGCGGGCAAAGACGGCAACCCCAACGCCAGCGCCTACAGCGCGAGCAAGGCGGCTGTCATTGCGCTGACCAAGTCGCTCGGCAAGGAGCTTGCCTCCACAGGCGTGCGCGTCAACTGCGTGACGCCGGCTGCTGTCAAGACCGCGATCTTTGAGCAGATGACGCCGCAGCACATTGCCTTCATGCTGTCCAAAATTCCGATGGCGCGCTTTGGCGAGCCTGAGGAAGTAGCATCGCTCGTCGGCTGGCTCTGCACGGAAGACTGCTCGTTTTCTACGGG
>JACMQX010000335.1 GCA_014376765.1 Ramlibacter sp.
GATGCTGAAACGCCTGGGTATAAAGGGACTTCCGCTAACCTCCGCGAGCAACGACAGCCAGTACTGCGCCATGACGACCCCCGCCGCTTTCCTCCCCGGTTTTCGCATCTCGGTGCGAGACGTCATCGTCCTCATTCCTGGCGCCGCCGCCGCCTGGTGGGTCGCACGCATCGACCTGTCGCTCAGCCTGGCCGTGCTGTTCACCGTGGGCCACTTCTTTCTGTTCTGCAACGTCGTGCGGATGGCGCGCAAGCTGGAGCTCATCTGGACGGCGATCTTCCTGGTACTGGCGGTGTGCGCGCAGCTGCTGCAGGTGCCGAGCTGGAATCAGGCGTTTGCGATCTGCCTGGTCGCCACCTGCGTGCTGGTAGCAACCCACCTGCGCAGCCCGTCCTACCACGGGCTGGGCTGGCAACGTATCAATCCCGGCCTGCCTGAGTGGTGGGCAGAAAACAGCGCGCAATTCCATTAGCAGCACGCCGTCTGGCGAGTCATCACTGCCACATCTCATTCAATCGTATCGCTGGTTGTCCAGGTGCGAAAACGTGGCCTGCCGCGCCGCTACACTCAACGCGCACTTGAGACCCGGGAGGGTAGTCAGGGCATTCAACCTCAGGAACAACCAATAATGAAAATCCTAATCGCATTGGCGGGCGCAGTCGCGCTCACAGGCTGCGCATCGATCGTGAACGACACGACCCATCCCGTGAAGATTGAAACGCTGAACGTTGCCGGCAAGGCTATCACCGGCGCTGAATGCAAGGTCAGCAATGACTACGGCTCAACCACCGTGAAGTCGGGCGACACCACACAGGTCCGCCGTTCCTCCAAGGACATGGACATTACCTGCACCACCGCGGGTCAGCCCGATGCCACCGCACGCGCTATCTCGCGCGCCAACGGCGGCATGGCCGGCAACATCATTTTTGGTGGTGGCATCGGCGCCATCATCGACCACAACAAGGGTACGGCCTACACCTACCCCACGTGGTTGCAACTTGTGTTCGGTCAGACCCTGGTGTTTGACCGGCGCGATGAAAAAGAAGGTACACCTGTTGCCGGCAAAAAGCCCGAGACCGTGACCCAGAAATAAGGCCCCAGGCCTTGACGCAGAACGGCCGCTTGATGCGGCCGTTTTTTTTTGGCCCCCGAGAGATGCTTCATCCTGGCGCCGCCCTGCTACCATCAAACCATCGGGATTTCAGCCTCCCGAATCCTCACGGATAGACGGTGTCCCGTCCAAGCGCTGGCAACTCGTCTGGAGTATTTCAGTGGACACCGCCATGCCTTCCATCCTTCCCGCATCCCCGATTTCCCGCCTGTCGCCCAGCGATCTCGCTTTGCGCATTGACACGCCTGATGCACCGCTGGTGCTTGATGTCCGGCGCGAAGCCGGTTTTGCCATGAGCGCATACATCATCGCGGGCGCATTGCGCTGCCTGCCAGAAGATGTGGCTGCCTTCGCCAGCGCCGGCCCGCCGCGTGAGGCGGTCGTGTACTGCGTGTACGGCCACAACGTTAGCGAAGAAGCCGCCCTGACCCTGCAAGCCGCAGGCTGGACGGCACACCAGCTGGCTGGCGGCATAGAGGGAGGCGAAGACGGCGTGGACGCTCCGGAAGACATCGCCGCATGGCGCGCTGCAGTTGCACCGCTGCGGCGCGTTCGGACAGTACCCGATGCGGGTAACAAGGCCGCCACATGACCCCGCGCCCCGACCCCATCACCTTCGGCGAAGCGCTGAGGTTCTGGTTCAAGCTCGGCTTCGTCAGCTTTGGCGGCCCCGCCGGGCAGATCGCCATCATGCACCGCGAGCTGGTGGAGCAAAGGCGCTGGATTTCGGAGAAGCGCTTTCTGCACGCGCTCAACTACTGCATGCTGCTGCCCGGCCCCGAGGCGCAGCAGCTGGCCACCTACATCGGCTGGCTGATGCACCGCACCTGGGGCGGCATTGCGGCGGGCGGGCTGTTCGTGCTGCCCTCGCTGTTCATCCTGATTGGGCTTAGCTGGATCTATGTGGCGTATGGCAGCGTGCCTGCCATTGCCGGGCTGTTCTACGGCATCAAGCCGGCGGTGGCTGCGCTCGTGTTGCATGCGGTGTGGCGCATAGGCAGCAAGACCCTCAAATCCCCGCGCCGCACGCCGCTGCTGTGGGCGGTGTCTGTGGCCAGTTTTGTGGCGATTGCGGTGGCTGACATTCCCTTCCCGTGGGTAGTCGCCTGCGCTGCCCTGACGGGCTGGCTGGGCGCGCGGTATTCGCCCGCGCAGTTTGCGGGCGGCGGGGGCCATGGCTCAAAGCAGGCCAGCTACGGCCCGGCTCTGATCGATGACGACACACCAACGCCCGAACACGCGCGGTTTTCAAAAGCAAGGCTTGGGTTGATCGTCGCGGTGGGCGCCCTGCTCTGGCTTGCACCGATGAGCGTGCTCATCACAGCGCAAGGATGGAGCGGCACGCTGGCGCAGATGGGCTGGTTTTTCACCAAGGCCGCATTGCTCACTTTTGGTGGTGCCTACGCCGTCTTGCCTTACGTGTACCAAGGCGCCGTTGAACACTTCCAGTGGCTCACCGGCCCGCAAATGATTGATGGCCTGGCGCTGGGCGAAACAACGCCCGGCCCCCTCATCATGGTGGTGGCCTTTGTCGGATTTCTCGGCGGCTGGACGCGCCAGGTTCTGGGCCCCGACGCACTCTTCGCCGGCGCCGCCCTGGCCGCCGTGGTTGTTACCTGGTTCACCTTCCTGCCCTCCTTCCTGTTCATCCTCGCGGGCGGGCCGTTGGTGGAGGCCACGCACGGCAAGCTCGGCTTTACGGCGCCGCTCACAGCCATCACTGCGGCGGTGGTAGGCGTGATCGCCAGCCTGGCGGTGTTTTTTCTGGCGCATGTGCTGCTGCGAGGGGGCCCTGGCGCCACGCTGTTGGCCCGGATCGACTGGGTCGCAGCGCTTATCGCCACTGCGGCGGCGCTAGCACTGTTTCGCTTCAAGGCAGGAGTGATCCCGGTGATCGCGTCGTGCGCGATTGCGGGGCTGGTGTTGCGGCTGGCGGGGGTAGCGTGAGCGATGCCGGTCGTCTTCACTTGACCGCATTGGGGTCAGAGCGAATTTCGTTCGACACCGCGCGCTTCGAAGACATCGCTGTCCTGAATTCGATCTGACCCCAAAGCTGTGCCCGGCGCGCCGGCGGGTGCCTGCCGCAGTGAGGTAAAGGAGGAGCGCGTAGCGCGGGGGACACGAACGAAGGCAGGCACCAGCCGCCGCCGTCCTGCGGGGCACAGACCAATAAAGTGCCAGGCACACCGCGAAACAGCGCGGCATCATTGCTCAGTGCCGCAGGCGCTGCCGTTGAAAAAGGCACTCGAACAGAAAAATGCGCCTCACCCTCAATGCCCAATAATCTTCGCCAGAAAATCTTTGGTCCGCTCATGCCGCGGATTCGCAAAAAACTCGGCAGGCGCCGCCTGCTCGACGATCTGCCCCTCGTCCATGAACAGCACCCTGTCGGCCACCGCGCGGGCAAACCCCATCTCGTGGGTGACGCAGACCATGGTGATGCCCTGCCCCGCCAGCTCGATCATTACGTCCAGCACCTCACTGATCATCTCAGGGTCGAGCGCGGAGGTGGGCTCGTCAAACAGCATGATGCGCGGCGTCAGGCACAAGGCCCGCGCAATCGCCACGCGTTGCTGCTGGCCGCCAGACAATTGCAGAGGGTACTTGTGCGCCTGCTCGGCAATGCGCACACGGTCAAGCTGCACCAAAGCCCGCGCCTCCGCCTCTTTCTTAGGTACCTTGCCAACCCACAGCGGCGAGAGCGTCAGGTTCTCCAGCACCGTCAGGTGCGGAAACAGGTTGAACTGCTGGAACACCATACCCACTTTGCGCCGCACCGCCTCTACCGCCTTTACATCGTCAGCCAGCTCGGTGCCGTCCACGATGATGCGGCCCTCCTGGTGCTCTTCCAGCCGGTTGATGCAGCGGATCAGCGTCGACTTGCCCGAGCCCGAGGGCCCGCAGATCACGATTCGCTCGCCCTCGCGCACGGACAAATCGATATCGCGCAGCACGTGGTAGCCGTTGCCGTACCACTTGTTGACCTTGCTGAACTCAATGATGGGGTCTTGCTCGTTCATGAAAATTAGGGGGGTGGGGTCAGTGCGCCTTGCTGCGGTTCAACCGCGCCTCAACCCACAGGCTGTAGCGCGACATTGAAAAGCAGAAGATGAAGTAGATCAGCATGATGAACAGGTAGCCCTCGATCTTGAACGGCCGCCAGTTCGGGTCGCCATTAAGCGCCAGCCCCAGCGCACCGGTCAACTCGTACAGGCTGACGATGGTGACGAGAGATGTGTCCTTGAAGGTCGCAATCAGGCTGTTCATGAGCCCCGGCAACACCGTGGCCAGCGCTTGCGGCAGCACGATGAGCCGCTGCGTCTTCCAGTACCCCAGGCCGAGCGTGCCCGCCGCTTCAAGCTGCCCCGCCGGGATGGACTGCAAACCGCCGCGAATCACTTCGGCCACGTAGGCGGCCGAAAAAAGCGTGATGCCCGCAATCACCCGCACCAGCACGTCCGGGTTACTGCCGGCCGGCAGCAGCAACGGGAACATGAAGCTGGCCATGAACAGCACCGAGATCAGCGGCACGCCCCGCACCAGCTCGACAAAAGTGATGCACACGGTGCGAATAGCCGGCATCGGCGAGCGCCGACCCAACGCCACCAGCACCGCGAGCGGAAAGGACAAAGCCAAAGACGAAGTCACCAGCAGCATCGTCAGCGGCAGCCCTCCCCACTGGTCGGTGCCCACCTTGGGCAGGCCGGCAAAGCCCCCGCGCATCAGCGCAATGAACGCAGCAAAACCCAGCACCCAGGCCAGAGCCAGGCCTTTGCGCCAGAAGGCGCGCACGCAGCTCACCAGCACCAGGCCCGTCAGCATCAGCGTGGCCACCAGCGGGCGCCACTGCTGCTCGTAGGGGTAGCGGCCGAACAGGATGAGCCGGTGCTTTTCGGTCACTACACCCCAGCAGGCACCGGTGCCGCGCGCGGCCTGGCAGGCGTCTGCATCGGGCGCCACCACAGCATTGAGCACGCCCCATACAAAGAGGTACCAGGCAGCCCAGCCCAGCAGCGCCAGCATGACGACGGTAATCACGCTGTTGAGCCAGTCGCTCAGCAGGTTGGTTTGCACCCAGTGCCAGGCACCGCCGGCGCGGCGCGGAGCGGGCCGCGCCGCCAGGGGCGTGAAACTTTCAGAAGGATAGACGGGCTCGTTCATCAGCTAGCGCTCCTGAATGGCCGCGCGCCGGTTGTAGACGTTCATCAGCGCCGAGGTAGCCAGCGAGGTGCACAGGTACACCGCCATGATCAGCGCAATGCACTCAACCGCCCGCCCGGTCTGGTTGAGTGCGGTGTTGGCAATCGACACGATGTCCGGGTAGCCAATGGCCACAGCCAACGAAGAATTCTTGGTGAGGTTGAGGTACTGGTTGGTCAGCGGCGGGATGATTACGCGCAGCGCCTGCGGCAACACCACAAGGCGCATTACCAGCGAGCGCGCAAGGCCAATGCTTTCGGCCGCCTCGACCTGGCCACGGCTGACCGAGGCAATGCCGGCGCGCACCACCTCCGCCACAAAAGCGGCGGTGTAGAAAGTCAGCCCCAGCAGCACCGTGACGAATTCGGGCGACAGGGTCCAGCCGCCTTCAATCACAAAGCTGCCGGGCCGGGGGATGTCCAGTTGCGTGGGCGCGCCGCCTGCCAGCCAGGCGACCACCGACACAGCAAGCCAGGCCGCCAAGGGCAGCAGGAACAGGCTGGGCAAGCGCGCCCCCGTCCTTGCAAAGCGCCGCAGTTCCAGCCGCCGCACGGCCCAGGCGGCTCCCAGGCCCAGCACCATGCCGGCACCAGCCACATACCAGCCCGTGCTGGCGGCAGCGACCGGAAAAGCAAAGCCGCCCTTGCTCAAAAAAATCATGCGCCCCACAGACCACGGCTCCTGCGGATCGGGCAGCACCTCCACCATGAAGATATACCAGAGCAGCAGCTGGATCAGGATGGGTATGGTGCGAAACACTTCCACATACGCATAGCAAAAACCGCGCACGATGGCGTTGCGCGAGAAGCGCCCCACCCCCAGCGCCACGCCCAAAATCGTTGTGAGCACGATGCCCAGCACTGCCACCCGCAGCGTGTTGAGAATGCCAATGAGGAAAGCCCGCCAGTACGCGTCGGTACTGGCAAAGGGGAGCATGGTCTCGCTGATGTCAAAACCGGCTGTCTGCAAGAGAAAGCCAAAACCGCTCTGGATACCGCGGGCCCGCATGTTGCCCAGGGTGTTGGTCACCATCCAGGTGATCAGCCCGGCCAGCGCCGCCAGGACCAGCACCTGGTAGATGACGCGGCGGGTCGCGCTGCTGTGCAGCGACCACGCTCGCCCCGCCCGGGGCGCCGGCCGCGCGGGCAGCATCAGCGGATGGGCGGTGCGTACTGCAGGCCGCCCTTGCTCCACTGGGCATTGGGGCCGCGCTTGAGCGCCAGCGCCGTCTTTTCACCCACATTGCGTTCAAAGATTTCGCCATAGTTGCCCACGGCCTTCACGGCGCGTGCCAGCCAGTCGCGGTCCAGGCCCAGCAGCTTGCCGGTGTCTTCCGACTTGCCCAAAAGGCGCTGCACCACCGGGTCCGTGCTCTCGGCCTTCATCTTGTCCACGTTGGCCTGGGTGACGCCGTACTCCTCCGCCTCAACCAGCCCGTAGATCACCCATTTGACGATGGCAAACCACTCGTCGTCACCCCGGCGAACCATGGGGCCCAGCGGCTCCTTGGAGATCAGCTCGGGCAGGATCAGGTGCTCTTTAGGATCCTTGGCTTCCTTGGCGCGGATCGAGGCCAGGCCCGATGCGTCGGTTGTCATGGCCTGGCAGCGGCCTGCGAAGTAGGCGGCGTTGGTGGCGTCGAGTTTCTCAAACACGATGGGCTTGATGTTGAGGTTGTTGGCGCGGGAAAAGTCGGTGAGGTTCTTCTCGGTGGTGGTGCCGCTTTGCACGCAGACCGTGGCACCCTTCAACTGTTTGGCGCTGGTGACCTTGCTCTTGACCGGCACGAGGAAACCCTGCCCGTCATAAAAGACCACAGCCGTCTGGTGCAGGCCGAGCGATGCGTCGCGGGTCAGCGTGAAGGTGGTGTTACGCGAGAGCACATCGATTTCGCCGGATTGCAGGGCTGTGAAGCGCTGCTGCGCGTTCAGGGGAACCCACTTGGCCTTCTCGCCATCGCCCAGCACGGCGGCAGCAATGGCGCGGGCGACGTCCACGTCCATCCCCGTCCACTTGCCCTGGCTGTCAGCAGCCGAGAAGCCGGCCAGGCCCGTGTTCACGCCCACCACCAGTTCGCCCCGCGCCTTGATCGCGTCCAGCGTCTTGCCGGCAAAGGCGGTGCCCGAAGCCAACAGGCCGGCGGCTATGAAAAGGCCAGTCAGGCGGGTAGTTTTCAGAAAGCTCATGATAAAAAATCCTCGCATTGATGCAACAAGTATTGGAGTTTGATGAGTTTACGGAATCAATGCAACTGCGGCAGGGCTCGCGCTTTCCCCCGGTTCGCGTTGCCGCAACACGTGTCATCATGCCGCTACACGCGGTCACACTGAAAGGTCTTGTTCATGTTTCGGTCCTGGCGTCACAGCGAACCCCAGCGTCCTTATCACTTTCCTGCCGCCCCCGGGCATGCCGCCGCACGCCGCCAGATCATCTGGCTGACGGCCCTGCTGGTGATCGCGTCCGGCCTCGGCCTGGTGGCAACGCTGATCTGGCTGCGCGGTGAAGCGAGCAATTCGGCCGACAAACTCACCGAGTCCCTGTCCCGTGTGATCGAGGAGCAGACCAGCCGCACTTTCCAGGCGACCGACCAGCGCCTGCAGCTGGCAGCCAGCCGCCTCAACACGCTGAATGCCGCCAGCGACCTGAATGTGGAGTCCGCGCACGCCATGTTGCGCGAACAGATACAGGGCCTGCCTTTCATCCGCGCCATGTGGGTGCTGGATGCAGAGGGCCGCATCACCTTCGACTCCGATGTGGGCCACCTGCAAGTGTCATTGAAGGACCGTGAGTACTTTCAGGTCTACCGGCAAAACCCGCAGACGGAATTCCATATCAGCATGCCGGTGCGCAGCCGCAGCACCGGCGAATGGCTGCTGGGTACTTCACGGCCGATACGTGACGCGAGCGGGAAGGTCACTGGCGTGATCGTCGCGGCGGTCGAACCAAGGTACTTCGACAAGCTGTGGCGCGAGATCGATCTTGGCATCGACGGCGCAGTGGCAGTGTTCCGGCGCGACGGTGTGCTCATGATGCGGACACCGGCTGAAGATGCCGCCATGGGGCGCAGCTATGCCAGCTCCTCGTTGTTCACCGACTACCTCCCCCGTGCAGCCTCTGGCACGCGCGTTGTGCAAAGCGCGTTCGACAGCAAAGTCCGCACCGTGTCGTACCGCACCATGTCCGCCTACCCCGGCTTTGTGATCACCGTGGGGCGCGGCCAGGCCGAGGTCATGGCCGCCTGGACACGCCTTGCCCTTTTTTCCTCACTGGTGTGGCTGGCTGCAGCCATAGCGGTGCTCCTGATGTCGGCGATGCTGCACCGTCAGCTGGTGCAACGCCAGCGCACCGAGGTGCACTTTCGCCGGCTGGCGCAGGCCATGCCGCAGATTGTCTTCATCACCAATGCGGCCGGCCGGCTCATTTTTGTCAACGACCAGTGGCAAGCCCTGACTGGCACACCTGTGCAGGAGGTGCTGACAAAGGGCTGGCTGCATTGGGTGCACCCGGATGACCGGGAGCGTGCGCGCAACGAGCTGAAAGAGACCCTGGCCAGCGGCGAGAACGTGCCCAGTGAACACCGCCTGCTGACCCATGACGGCAGCTACCGCTGGCATCTGGCGCGCGCCACCGCGAACCGCGACGCTTCAGGGCGGCTGGCGTCCTGGTACGGCACCTCCACTGACATCGACGATCTCAAGCAGGCCGAAGCCGCCATCAAGGCGCAAAACGAACTGGTGAGCATGGCGGGCCGGCTGTCACGCCTGGGCGGCTGGGCGCTGGTGCTGCCCGAGATGCGGTTCATCTGGTCAGAAGAAGCCTCGGACATCCTGGGCTTGCCACCGGGCAGCGCACCCACGCTGGAATCGGCCATCACCCTGTGCGCCCCCGAAAGCCGCGAACTGGCGACGCAGGCCACCCATGCCTGCGTGACCGAGGGCAGACCCTTTGACATTCAGGTGCGGATGCAGACGCCGGCCGGCATCGACGTCTGGGTGCGATCCATGGGGCAGGCCGTGCGCAATGGCAAAGGCGAGATCGTCCGCATGCAGGGTGCATTTCAGGACGTGACGGCGCGGGTGCAGGCCGAGCGGGAGATGCGGGCTTCGCTGCAGACGCTCAAGCGGGCCTCCGAGGCAACCCAGGTGATCATGCAGCAGCGCTCACTTGAATCGCTGATCGAGGAGGTGGCGCGCCACTCGCGCGAGGTGCTGGGCGCGCAGCGGGCTCTCGTCCACCTGAGGCAGGCGCAAGGCCGGCCGCAGAGCCTGATGGCAATCTCGCAGGCCGATGAACAGGCCAGGTCCGCCTTGCCGCAGGACGCGGCAGAACTGGAACTGCCTTTGATGGGCCGTGAGGGCGGCACGATCGGCCTGCTGCAGATCACGGGCAAGCCGGAAGGAGGCTTTACCGCGCATGATGAGTTCGTTGGTGCCGAGCTGGCGCAGCTCGCCTCCATTGCCATCGACAACCTGAACCTGCTGGCCCAGGTAACCGAGCTCAACACCGGCCTGGAGGAGAAGATTGCGCGCCGCACCAACGAGCTCAGCATGTCCAATGCCGAGCTGGAAGCGTTTTCGTATTCCGTCTCGCACGACCTGCGCTCGCCATTGGGCACGATCGATGGCTTTACCCGCTTGTTGCTGCGGGACCTTGACGGTGAGCGCAGCGCGCGCGTGAGCCACTACCTCAGCCGCATCCAGGCCGGCGTGAGCCAGATGGGTCACCTGATTGACGGGTTGCTGTCGCTCGCGCATGTGTCGCGCGTGGCGCTGCGCAGTGCCAGGGTCGACATCTCTGCCATGGCGCTGGAAATCATGGAGCGGCTGCAGGCCAGCCAGCCGGACCGCCTGGTAGCCTGGAGCGTGGAGCCAGATTTGGTGGCGCAGGGCGACGATCGCCTGCTGCGTTCGGTGCTGGAAAACCTGCTGGGCAACGCCTGGAAGTTCAGCGCCCGGCGCGAGGCGGCAGAAATTTCGCTGGGTTTTTCGGCACGCGAGGCCGCTTTTTTCGTGCGAGACAACGGGGCGGGATTTGACATGGCCTATGCCGACAAACTGTTTGGCGCGTTCCAGCGCCTGCACGAAGTGGGACAGTTTCCGGGGACTGGTATCGGGCTGGCGACTGTGGCGCGCATCGTGGCGCGGCACAGGGGGCGGATCTGGGTGGTGTCTGCGCCGGAGGCCGGGGCGACTTTTTACTTTACTCTGCCGGTGGACTGACGCCTCGCCAATTTTCGGCGGGGTATTGTCCGGGGCTGCCAGGCTCTCACCCCAACCCTCTCCCGCAAGCGGGAGAGGGAGCAAACCTTCCAGGCGGTCACAACAGCGGCCGCAGCTCCCCAGCCGCCACCAGCATCAGCGGCAGCAATTCACGCCGCAGCGCGGGCAGGCCTGTTCGCTGCGGCGATCCGACCACATTGAGTGCGGCAACCGTGGCACCGCGCAAATTGCGAAGGGGGATGGCCATGGCCTGCACGCCGAGTTCATGCTCTTCTGCGGCCAGGCACAGGTCCTGCGCCTTGACCTCGCTGATCAGCGCGCGGAACTGGCGGGCGTCCGTCACCGTGTGCGAGGTCAGCCGGGGCAGCACCCTGCCCTTCATCCAGGCGGCAAAGGCGCTGCGTGTCATGGCGGCCAGCAGCACACGGCCGGTGGAGGTGGCATGCGCCGGCAGGCGCGCGCCCAGGTGCAGCCCGTAGGCCAGCACCCGCGAGGGCCCGCTTTGCGCCACGATGACGACTTCATCCCCATCCAGCACCACCGCCGAGAACGACTGTTCGGTCTGCGCCGCCAACCGGTCCAGCGTGGGCTGCAGCACGCGCGGCAACCGCGCCGATGCCAGGTAGCTGCCAGAGAACCGCAACACCTTGGGCGCGAGCCAGAAATAGCCGCCATCGCTCTCCAGGTAACCCAGGTGCGCCAGCGTCAGCAAGTGGCGCCGCGCCGCCGCGCGGGTGATGCCTGCGCGCTGCGCCGCCAGCGTGGCGTTCAGCCGCTGGCGCTCGGTGTCAAAGCTCTCCAGCACAGCCATGCCCTTGGCCATGCCTTCGATGAGATCGGCTTTAGCAATGGTCATGGCCTGCCTTCGCGGTGCGGGGGTGACGGGGATGGTTGCGCGATCATCGCGCAGCGCTGCCGATGATCGCACAAAGGTTGCCGGGCGGTGTGGCGCGGCGCGTGCAAGCGACCTAAGCTCGTCTGTTCAATTATTCCCAAGCTGTTTATGAAAATACAGGTCGCGATCATTGGAGGCGGCCCCGCAGGCCTGCTGCTGGGCCAGCTCCTGCACAAAGCCGGCATTGACACCATCATCATCGAGCGGCAAAGCGGCGACTATGTGCTGGGCCGTATCCGCGCCGGCATCCTGGAGCAGGTGACAGTGGGCTTGCTGGAAGACGCCGGCGTGGCTGCGCGGCTGCATGCCGAGGGCACGGTGCACCACGCCATCGAACTCGTTTTCCGCGAGACCCGCCATGCCATTGACGTGCACGGCCTCACCGGCGGCAAAGTCGTCACAGCCTATGGCCAGACCGAAATGACGCACGACCTGATGGACGCGCGCAAGGCCGCCGGCCTGCCCACGGTGTATGAGGCGGCCAACGTGAGCATTCATGATTTCGATGGTGCGCGCCCCCGCGTGCGCTACGAAAAGGGCGGCCAGACGCATGAGCTGGAGTGCGACTTCATTGCCGGCTGCGACGGTTTTCACGGCGTGTGCCGCGCGAGCGTGCCCAAGGGCGCGATCACCGAGTTTGAAAAGGTCTACCCGTTCGGCTGGCTGGGTGTGCTGGCCGACGTGCCGCCGGTGTCGCCGCACGCCATCATCTACGCCAACAGCGAGCGCGGCTTTTCGCTGTGCTCCATGCGCAGCCTGACGCGCAGCCGCTACTACGTGCAGTGCCCGCTGGACGACAAGGTGGCTGAGTGGAGCGACGACCGCTTCTGGGACGAACTGCGCCGCCGCCTGGACCCGGAGACCGCCGAGCGCGTGATCACCGGCCCGTCGATTGAAAAGAGCATCGCCCCGCTGCGCAGCTTTGTGGCCGAGCCCATGCGCTTTGGCCGCCTGTTCCTCGCAGGTGACGCGGCCCACATCGTGCCGCCCACCGGCGCCAAGGGTCTGAACCTGGCGGCCAGCGACGTGAAATACCTGTCCCAGGCTTTCATTGACTACTACGCCGAGAAAAGCGAGGCCGGCATTGATGCCTATTCCGGGCGCTGCCTGTCCCGCGTGTGGAAAGCCGAGCGCTTTTCCTGGTGGCTGACCTCGCTGATGCACCGCTTCCCCGACACCGAAGGCTTCGGTCAGCGGGTGCAGGAGGCGGAGCTGGACTATCTGGTCAACTCCCGCGCAGCGTCAACTGCGCTTGCCGAGAACTACGTCGGGTTACCGTTGTGAGTTACTCCTTCCCCCTTTGGGGGAAGGTTGGGATGGCGGGAGGGAATTAACATCAATCAGCGTAGGTGCCACCCGCCTTGATGATCGGACCCCAGCGGTCGATCTCGGCCTTCAGCCACGTCTGCAACCCCTCCGGCGACAACTTCGAATCCGGCGCGATTTCCGCGCCCAGTTCAGCCATTCGCTTGAGCACATCCGGCTCCTTGAGGGCTGCGCGGACTGCCGCATTGACCTTGTCAACCACAGCCTTGGGCGTGCCCTTGGGCGCGTAGATGCCGTGCCAGACGATGACTTCAAAGTCCTTCAAACCCTGCTCGGACAGCGTGGGCGCATCGGGCAGTGCCTTGATACGGTTGCGGGTCGTCACGCCGTAGAACTTGACGCCGCCACCCTTGATCTGCGGAATGGTCTGAGTGGTCTGGTCGCACAGGATGTCGATCTGGCCGCCGAGCAGGGCATTCATGGCGGGCGCCGTGCCCGAAAACGGCACGGAGGTGAGCTTCACGCCCATGGAGCGCTCCAGCATCATCCCGCACAGCTGCGACACCGCGCCCAGGCCCGCATTGCCCAGATTCATGGTGGCCTGGTGAGATTTGACGTAAGCCGCGAACTCCTGGAAGTTGTTGGCCGGAAAGTCCTTGCGCGCCAGCAGCGTCATGGGTACGTCCACTGCCTGGCTGATGTATTCAAAGTCAGTGAGCGGGTTGTACGGCAGCTTCCGGTACAGCGCCGTGGAGGTCGCCATGCCGTTGTGGTGGATCAGCAGCGTGTAGCCGTCCGGCGCGGCCTTGGACACGTAGTTTGCAGCCACCGTGCCGCCTGCGCCCAGCTTGTTCTCGACGACTACGGGCTGGCCCAGCGTCTTGCTCATGAACTGGCCCAAAGTACGGGCCACAACGTCGGTGGGGCCACCTGCCGCAAAAGGCACAACCAGGCTAATGGGCCGGCTCGGGTAGACGGCTTGCGCCAGGGCGCTGCCAGCGGTCAGGGCCGCAATTGCGGCTACGGCCGCAGTTGCACCAAAGGCAAGAAAGTTTCTGCGCAGGTTCACTTTTGTCTCCATGAAGAATGAGGAAATGGTTTCTCTTGCAAGAGTAATCCCGGCGCAATGTTGGGGGAATCGGTATGTTCCCGCGCTTATAGTGCGTTCACCATCTGCATTGACTGAAACCGACATGGCCGCGAACAAGACCACACCCGGCGTCCTCAAAGGCGTCCGCATCCTCAGCCTGGCGCTCAACCTGCCCGGCCCCGCGGCATTGATGCGCTGCAGGCAAATGGGCGCCACCTGCGTCAAGCTGGAGCCACCCGGGCCGCGCGCCCTGCCCCCCGGCACCTCGGGCGATCCGATGGGCCAGTACAACCAGGGGGCCTATGCGCAGCTGACGGCGGGCGTGAAGGTGATTACCGCTGACTTGAAGACCGAAGTCGGCCAAAAGGCGTTGCACCGCGAACTGGTGCGCACCGATGTGCTGCTCACCTCCTACCGCCCCTCTGCGACCGAGAAGCTGGGCCTGGGCTGGAAAGCGCTGCACAAGCGCTACCCGGCGCTGTCGCATGTGGCCATCGTCGGCGCGCCCGGCGCGCGCGCTGAAGAGCCGGGGCACGACCTCACTTATCTGGCGGACAACGGCCTGGTGACCGGCCTTGACTTGCCCGCCACGCTGTTCGCCGACATGGGCGGCGCCTTGCTGGCGACCGAGGCGGTGCTGTCTGCCGTGCTGCGCCAGCGCGCATCCGCCACGGCGCGGGGCGTGCAGATTGAAGTAGCGCTGTCGGATGCAGCCGCCTGGCTGGCGCTGCCGCGCTACTGGGGCCTGACCTTGCCTACGGGCGCAGTCGGTGGCGCGCATGCCGGCTACCGCGTCTACCCCTGCAAGGACGGCCGCGTCGCCGTCGCGGCGCTGGAGCCGCACTTCGCCGCCTCCCTGTGCGCGGCAGCCGGCCTGGATGTCCCCGGCCTGCGCACCATGCTCACACCGGCTGTGCACGAGGGCATTGCCGCTTTCATGTTGACGCGTACGCGCCGGCAGCTGAACGCACTCGCGGTGGCCAGGGACATTCCGCTGCACACGATGGCATAAGCCTGCCGTGTGTCCTGCGCTTGATGTCATCGTGGTCTGACAGGGTTGTTGGCAAGGGGCGCATAAGCTGATGCCTGATTTCCCCCGCCTCTTAACCACCCTAATTACGGAGTTCACCCCATGTTGCGCAAACTCATTGTGGTCGCTGCCACTGCCGCCCTTGCCAAGAAGGCCTATGACGTGTACCAGGTCAACAAGGGAACTGAAAAGCCTGCCATGTCCGAAGGCGACTCGTCTCAGCTCGATGGCATGACCCGCCACTCGATCAAGACCGGACCGCTGGCGCAGGCCAACAAGTCGCAAGACCGCAGCAATTCGCCTGAATAACTGAGCTATTTCCAGCAAAAAGGCCGGGCCCTTTCGGGCCCGGCCTTTTGTGAGTCTGGTAAGGGAGAAAGGACTTTCAGCGCGATTGGCGCAGAAAGCGGCGGACGTTGTCCGGGTCCCCGCCGGTGGATTCAACTGCGTTGCGCAGTTCATCTTCACTGCAGTGCAGCCACTGCATCCACCTGCGCCGCTCCCATTCGTGTTCAAGGCTGATCTGTTGCCAGGGATTCATCTGCTTGCTCTTGTCTTCAGACATTCATGCGCTCCCAATGGATGTGATGTCTGAAGATTAGGTCTGCGTGGGCTCACGCATTGCCAGAGGCAACAGACTTGCGCTGTGCGCCGCAGGAGGACGCGGCTGTAGGACGCCGCAGTCAGTTCTGGCGGCTCACGCCTGCGTCTACCGCCAGCTGGTCCTGCCAGAAGGCGTAGCCGCTGGCAAGGGACACCGGGGCGCGGGCCAGCACAGGCCCTTGCCCCGCCCACACGGCTTCCCACAGGCAGCGCACCATCACGTCCAGCGTCCCCGGGAGTCGCACCACAAAGCC
>JACMQX010000336.1 GCA_014376765.1 Ramlibacter sp.
CGGTGGCACCAGGCGGATCACGCTGTCGGCCGTCACACTGATCAGCAGTCCTTTGTCGGCAGCGCGTTTGACCAGGTCGCCGCAGGGCTTGGCCAGGTCAATGCCCAGCATCAGGCCTTGGCCGCGTACTTCACGAAAGCCTGGAACGCCGGCCAGCCCCTGCTCAAGCGCGGCCTTCAGGTGGGTGCCGACGTGCATGGCGTTGGCCATCAGCCCGTCTTCTTCCATGATGCGGATGGTCTCGATGCCCGCGCGCATGGCCAACGGATTGCCGCCAAAAGTGGTGCCGTGGTTGCCTGGCTGGAATATGTTGGCGGCTTTGGGGCCCGCCACCACAGCGCCAATCGGCACGCCCGAGCCCAGGCCCTTGGCCAGCGGCATGACGTCGGGCTTGATGCCGGCCCACTGGTGGGCAAACCACTTGCCGGTACGGCCCATGCCGCACTGGACTTCGTCGATCATCATCAGCCAGTTCTGCTCGTCGCACAGCTGGCGTACCTGCTGCAGATAGTCCACACGCTTGGGGTTGATCCCGCCTTCGCCCTGGATGGTTTCAAAGAACACAGCCACCACATTGGGGTTGCCCACCGTAGCCTTTTTGAGCGCCTCGATGTCATTGAGTGGCACGCGGATGAAACCCTCCACCAGCGGTCCAAACCCTGCCTGCACCTTGGTGTTGCCGGTGGCCGACAAGGTGGCAATGCTGCGGCCGTGAAAGGCCTTTTCATAAACGACGATCTCCGGCCGCTCGATGCCCCGGTCATGACCAAACTTGCGCGCCAGCTTGAGCGCCGCCTCGTTGGCCTCCAGGCCGGTGCAGCAAAAAAACACATTGGTCAGGCCCGACAGCTCCACCAGCTTGGCCGCCAGCACTTCCTGGCCGGGCACGTGGTAGTAGTTGGAGCTGTGCATGATCTTGCCGATCTGGTCCTGCAGCGCCGGCACCAGGCGCGGGTGGTTGTGGCCCAGGGTGTTGACGGCGATGCCGCCCAGGCCGTCCAGGTAGGACTTGCCGTTGACGTCCCAGACGCGGCAGCCCTGGCCATGCGACAGCGCGATCGGCAGGCGGCCGTAGGTGTTCATCAGGTGCGGGGACGCGGCCTCAATAAAGGCTGATGTGGATGCGGGGGCGGCTGCGTTCATGCGTCACTCCGAAAAAATAGGGCGCTAAACAAAGCGGCTCAACGAAGGGTTGAGCCGTTGAAGACTGATTTTAGGCCCAGGGCTTGCTTGCCTTATTTGACAATTCCGCATCACAGCGATGCGCCCTGGCTGCTGTTCAGCGATGCATCCTGGCGTCTCGCCTCAAGTCTTATATAAGATAGAATTATTGTGCGATGCAACATGGAGTGATCCTCTCTTGCAAAGCGCTACCAAACCGCCACCCATGGTCTCCGACTCCGCCAAGCAAGTCTTCATCCAAGGGGTGACCACGGACGGAAAAACCTTCAGGCCCAGTGACTGGGCTGAACGGCTGGCAGGCGTGATGGCCACCTTCCGCCCTGGCGGCGCGCAGCCAGGCAGCCACCTGAGTTATTCCCCGTGGTGTGTGCCCAACACGATTAACGGCGTCAAATGCGTGATTGTCAGCCGTGAGTTGCGCGACCACGAACCCATGGCCTGGGACTTCTGCCTGAACTTCGCGCGCGACAACGACCTGCAAATGGCTGAGGCGTGCCTGATGCCTGACAACAAGCCCTGAGCCAACCATCCGCCAACGAAAAAGCCGTCTTTCGACGGCTTTTTTTTCTTTGCTGCAGCGCACCCGTTTCAAACGGCGGACCGACGAATCAGTCCGGGCTGTGGGACTTGATGTGAATCAGGCCTTGGGGGTTGCAGCGGCGGGCGCTGCGGCGAGGTTGAGGGCCTTCACCTTGGTAGCCAGGCGGCTCTTGTCGCGTGCGGCCTTGTTCTTGTGAAAGATGCCCTTGTCGGCCACGATGTCCACAATACTTTGTGCCTTGACAAAGGCTTCAGTGGCCTTCACCTTGTCGCCGGCCAGCACGGCCTTCTCGACATTCTTCACTGCGGTGCGGTACTTCGAGCGCAAGGAGGTGTTGGCAGCGTTGATCTTGACGTCCTGGCGGACGCGTTTGCGGCCCGACGCCAGGCGCGGGTTTTTCTTTTTGGGTTTGGCTGATGCCATGGTGTGTGTTCCTTAAGTGTCTGAGGATGTTGCAGCAAAGCCTTCCATTGTAGCAGCGGCGGCGCAGCTGGCGGCTCACTGGTCTTGCTGGTGCAGCCGCGGGCTAAACTCGGCCGGTGAGCCTCATCAAATCGGCATCGACCGTCTCCATTTTTACCTTGCTGTCCCGTATTACGGGCCTGGCGCGCGAACTCCTGATGGCCGCCACCTTCGGTGCAAGCGCAACCACCGATGCCTTCAACGTCGCGTTCCGCATTCCCAACCTGTTTCGCCGGGTGCTGGGCGAGGGTGCCTTCAGTCAGGCCTTCGTGCCGGTGCTGGCCGCCAGCAAGACCCAGCACGGCGAAGAGGCCACGCACCTGTTGATCGACCGGGTCGCCACGTTGATGGCCTGGATTCTGGTGCTGACCTGCATCGCAGGCGTGGTCGGCGCGCCGCTCTTGGTGTGGGCCATGGCAAGTGGCCTGAAGCAGAACCCGCATGCATTCGACACGGCAGTGGTCATGACGCGCTGGATGTTTCCCTACATCGGCTTCATGTCGATGGTGGCGCTGTCGTCCTGCGTGCTCAATACATGGCGGCGCTATGCGGTGTCGGCCGCGTCGCCGGTGCTGCTCAACCTGGCCATGATCGGTGCCGCTTTGTGGGGCGCGCCCTGGTTCCGGCGCAATGGCATCGAGCCGATCTATGCGATGAGTGTGGGTGTGATGATCGGCGGCCTGCTGCAACTGACCGTACAGGTGCCTGCGCTGCATCGCCTGGGTCTGTTGCCGCGTATTGGCATCAGCTTCAAGTCGGTGCGGCAAGCATGGGCAGACCCGGCCACGCGCAGCATCGCCCGGCTCATGCTGCCCGCGCTGCTGGGGGTGAGCGTGTCGCAGATTTCATTGCTCATCAACACCCAGATCGCCTCCTACCTCCAACCGGGCAGCGTGAGCTGGCTGGGATATGCGGACCGCCTGATGGAATTCCCTACGGCCATGCTCGGTGTGGCGCTGGGGGTAGTGCTGATGCCGCAGCTGGCCTCGGCCAAGGCGGCCAATGATGCCGTGCGTTATTCAGCCATGCTGGACTGGGGGCTGCGTCTTGTGGTGCTGCTGGCCGTGCCGTGCGCCGTGGGCCTGCTGACATTTTCAAAGCCGCTGGTGGCGGTGCTCTACCACTACGGCGCTTTCACCGGGAATGACGTGCAGCAGACGACGGCTGCGCTCGTGGGCTATGGGGTTGGCCTGCTGGGCCTCGTGGCAATCAAGGTGCTGGCGCCCGGTTATTACGCCAGCCAGAACATCCGCACGCCGGTGCGCATTGCGGTGGTGGTGCTGGTCATCATCCAGTTGCTCAATCTGGTGCTCGTCCCGTTGCTGCAGCATGCGGGACTGGCGCTGGCCATTGGCCTGGGCGCGCTTATCAATGCAGCGTGGCTGCTGATGGGCTTGTTGCGCCAAGGTAGCTACAAGCCGACGGCAGGTTGGGGTTTGTTCATGCTGCAGGTTTTTGCGGCCAGCGCCCTGCTGTGTGTGTTTCTGCTTTGGGCCGCCGGCGCCGTGGACTGGGTAGCGCTGCGCACAGACAGCGTCAGGCGTGCGGCTTACCTGGCGATGGCGCTGGGCGCCTCCGCCGTCATTTACTTCATGGCCTTGTTGGCGGCGGGCCTGAAACTCAGGCAATTCATACAGCGCTGACAAGCGCCAATACCTCAAGGTATGCGTCACTTGACGCCATGCCACACCTCCATTACAAATACCCATGCAGTTCAGTTTTTCTGCGCCCACGCCGCTTCAATACTTCACGTCACTCGTGCAAAGCGATGACCATTTCCCGCTGCTTGAAGCCGCTATCAGTCTGGCGCAGGACGAATACCCCGACATGGACGTGCAGCAGGTGCTAGGCGATGTGGACCAGTTGCTGGCACGCCTGAAGCGCCGTTTGCCGGCCGACGCAGGGCCCTTGCAGCGGCTGCGTGTACTCAACCAGTTTTTTTTCCGCGATCTGAGTTTTGGCGGAAACATCAACGACTACTACGACCCCGACAACAGCTACCTCAACGCCGTCTTGCGCACGCGGCGCGGCATCCCGATCTCGCTGGCGGTGTTGTGGATGGAGCTGGCGCAGGGCCTGAGCCTGCATGCGCGCGGGGTAGGGTTTCCGGGGCACTTCATGGTCAAGGTCAACCTGCCCAAGGGCCAGGTCGTCATTGATCCGTTCACCGGCCAGTCATTGAGCCGCGAAGAGCTGGCCGAGCGGATTGAGCCGTACAAGCGGCGCAGTGGCCTGGTTGATGAGTTCGAGGTGCCGCTGGGCCTGTACCTGCAGGCGGCGCCGCCACGCGACATCATTGCCCGCATGCTGCGCAACCTGAAAGAAATCCACAAGACCCAGGAAGACTGGGTGCGCTTGATAGCAGTGCAGAACAGGCTGGTGGTACTGTTGCCACAGGCCTGGAGCGAGTTTCGGGACCGGGGGCTGGCGCACGCCGAGCAAGGCAACATGCAGCATGCCGTGGGCGATCTTGAGACCTACCTGATTCACGCGGAAGATGCGCTGGACATCGACGCCATCGCCGATCGCGTGGCTGAGTTGCGCCGCGCCATCAACTGAGCCGCGCTCAGGCTGCACAAGCCCCCCGGTTCAGGTTGCGCCTGTCGCGCCTCGCTCCTGCTCAACGTTTCAGGAACTGCGGGATAGTCAGACCGCTGGTGCTCTCTGCACGTGGCAAGGCAGGGCGCGAGGGGGCAGCCACCACTGGCGTCGCGGGCCGGGACGGCGCAAACATCGTCAGGCGCCCGCCATGCACCAGGGACTCCTGCGCCGGCATGAGGTTCTGGGGCCGCGACGCGCCCAGCCTCGATGAACCCAGCCGTGAAGTGATCGGCTCGCGGGCAGGTGTCGGGTCATTGGCGGCCTGCACCGGGTAGAGCAGGGGAGACAGCCACTGCAAAATCGGCTCCCACTGCGCCAGGTCGGCTGCAGCCTGTTGGGGCGGTAAGTCAAATATCGTCATGCCGCGCTCCAGCGTGCGCACATACATTTGTGTTTCACGCAGCGAGCCAATGAATGGGAGGCCGGTGGCGTCCGACCATTCACGCAAGCTCTCCGCTGCGCGGGTGCGGCCGTCAATCCGCATGCCGACGCTGGCCAGCCGGCAACGGCCACTGGCGACACGCGGCAGGGAGGCCAGCTCGGCGTGGCAGGCTGCAGCGGATTCGCGGTCAAACACCGAATGGCACACCGGCATGAGGATGGCGTCTGCAAACATCACCACCCGGGCCAGTTCGAAGCCATGCATGCCACCAGGTGTGTCGAGCACCACATGGGTGATGCCGGCGGGCAATCGCAGCACGTTCTTCTGGTCAAGCGCCCACGGCGCGATGGTGGGCAATGCGGCGTCGCGGCGCTTCAACCAGCCGCGGGTGGATTGCTGGCGGTCCACATCCCCCAGCATCACGGCGCTGCCCTGCCGCGCGCACCAGGCCGCGATGTGGGCGGCGAGTGTGCTTTTGCCACTTCCGCCCTTGCGGTTGACGATTGCGATGACCGGCATGGAAACCTCCAGCACCTTTAAAGAAATACAGTTTGGTCTATAAGTCCCCGCAAGTCCAGCGTGTGCCGGGCTTGGCCGCTAGGTTTTCTATAGCGCTTGCCTCGCTTGCTTCAGGAAACGACGACGGCTGCACCCTCGCCGCGCGGGGCAATGACGCCAATCTCGTGCACTTGCTCACCTGCGTCGCGCAGGGTGTTTGCAGTCGCCTGTGCATGCGCCGCTGGCACCACGACCACCATGCCGATGCCGTTGTTGAAGGTGCGGTTCATTTCAAAATCGTCAATGCCGGCTGTTTTTTGAAGCCAGGCAAAGAGTTCGGTTTGCGGCCAGCTGGCTTTTTTCAGGTGGGCCGCCATGCCGACCGGCAGCACGCGCGGAATGTTTTCCAGCAAGCCCCCGCCTGTGATGTGCGCCAAGGCCTTGATCGGGTGCGCCGCCAGAGCAGCCAGCACGTTTTTGACGTACAGGCGCGTGGGCTCCATCAGCGCCTGCTTGAACGGCTTGCCGTCCAGCGTGGGCGGCAAGTTCTCGCCAGCGCGTTCAATGCACTTGCGCACCAGGCTGAAGCCGTTGGAGTGCACGCCGCTGGAGGCCAGCCCCAGCACCACGTCACCGGCCGCGACGGTCTTGCCCGTCAGGATTTTTGATTTTTCCACAGCGCCGACGGCAAAACCCGCCAGGTCGTATTCGCCTGCGGGGTACATGCCGGGCATCTCGGCCGTCTCGCCGCCAATCAGCGCGCAGCCCGATAGCTCACAGCCTTTGGCAATACCGCCGATCACAGCGGCAGCCGTGTCGACATCCAGCTTGCCGCAGGCAAAGTAGTCCAGGAAAAACAGCGGCTCGGCGCCCTGCACCAGGACGTCGTTGACGCTCATGGCGACAAGGTCGATGCCTACGGTGTCGTGCATGTTCCATTCAAAAGCCAGCTTGAGCTTTGTGCCCACGCCGTCGGTGCCGCTTACGAGCACGGGCTCGGCATAGCGCTTGGGCACCTCGAACAGCGCGCCGAAGCCGCCAATGCCGGCAAGCACGCCCTCGCGCATGGTCTTTTTGGCCAGCGGCTTGATGCGCTCGACCAGTGCATCGCCGGCGTCAATGTCAACGCCGGCGGCTTTGTAGGAGAGGGGGATTTGGCTCATGAGAGGTGGCTATGGTTAGCCCGATAGAATTTGCCAACATTTTAAGGGTTTGCCCGCTCGGGCTGTATGCAATTCACTTCCACACAAAAACGCGCAGCTGCCTGGCTCGCAATCGCCGTTCTGGCCGTCCTGGCCTTGTGGTTGCTTGGTGCAGTGCTCGCGCCATTCCTGGTGGCAGCGGTGATTGCCTACGCACTCACACCGCTGGTCAACCGGCTGGACGCCCTGGGCAACGGGCGCATGCCGCGGCTGCTGGTGGTGTTGGTGGTTGAATTGGTGTTCATCGTGGGGGTGCTGGGTTTGATGCTCATGATCGTCCCCATCATGGCCAAGGAAGTGCCGCTGATCCGCGAGCAGGCGCCAGCGCTGTTTGACAGCCTCAACAATTCGATCAAGCCCTGGCTTGAGCAGTTCGGCATCCGCGTCTCGCTCGACCTGGGCAGTGTCAAGGCGGTGGTCGTCAAATACCTCAACGCCAACTACGAAGACGCGTTTGGCTCGGTGCTGTCGTCCGTCAAGCTGGGCGGCAGCCTGGCGCTGGCGATCCTGGGCAACGCCCTGCTGATCCCGGTGGCGCTTTTTTACCTGCTGATGGACTGGGACCGCTTTGTGTTGCGCCTGATGGAACTGGTGCCCCTCAAGCTGCGCCCGGGTTTTGATAGCTTCACCGAAGAGGCCGATGCGGTTCTGGGCCAGTACCTTCGCGGCCAGTTGCTGGTCATGGCGATCATGGCCGTTTTCTACAGCGTGGGGATGACGCTGTTCGGGCTGGACTTGGCGGTGCCGATTGGCATCTTCACCGGGCTGGCCATGTTCGTGCCGTATCTGGGCTTTGGCGTCGGCATGATCCTGGGCGCCCTGGCCGGTGCGATGCAGTTTGCCTCCATCAAGGTGCTGGTCATGCTGGCCGTGGTGTTTGGCTTTGGCCAGGTGCTGGAAAGCTTGTACCTGACGCCACGCCTGGTGGGCGAGCGTATCGGGCTGCATCCGCTGGCGGTGATTTTTGCGCTGCTTGCTTTCGGGCAGCTTTTTGGTTTTGTGGGGGTGCTGGTCGCCCTTCCGGCCAGTGCGGTGCTGCTGGTGGGTATTCGCCGATTGCGCACCAGTTACCTGGGCAGCACGCTGTACCAGTCCTGATGGCGCGATGAGCCACGCTCCTGCCCGTTCCTCATGAAGCAACTCGCGCTTGATATAGGTCTGGCCACGGGGCCCACGCTGGGCAGCTTTTTCTCCGGGCCCAACGAGGCCGTGGTCAGTCATTTGAAGTTGTGGGCCGGCAATGCCACGCGCTCGCCGGTACCGACCTACCTGTGGGGCGCAAGCGGCAGCGGCAAGACGCACCTTCTAAAGAGCGTTCGCGAAGCGCTTCGCGAGCAGGGCGCCAGTGCCACGCACCCGGTAGGCTGGCTGGATGCCTCTGCGCCTGAACCTCCCGAATACGACGAACGTTGGGTCGCTGTCCTGCTGGACGACGTGCACCTCTACACGGCCGTCCAGCAGCATATGGCCTTCAACTGGTTCGTGAATGCGCAGACCCACCAGCGCTGGGTGCTGGCGTCCGGTCAGTTACCGCCGGCCGATCTGAAGCTGCGCGAGGATTTGCGCACCAGGCTGGGCTGGGGCCATGTGTTCCAGCTTCAGGTGCTGAGCGAGCCGGAACGCCGCTCGGTGCTGCGCAAGGAAGCCGATGCACGCGGCATCTTTCTGGGCGACGAAGTGATGGACTTCATGCTCACCCGCTTTTCGCGTGACCTGGGCAGCCTGATGCAGCTGCTGGACCAGCTGGACGGCTATGCCCTGCAGACCCAGCGCGCGATTACCATCCCGCTCCTTAAATCAATGCTTGAGTCCGAATGACGCCTGTGCCCATGAAGCTGGCCCTGTTTGACCTGGACCACACCCTGCTGCCCATTGACTCCGACTATTCCTGGGGCGTGTTCACGACCCGGATCGGCTGGACCGACCCCGAGCTGTTCAAGCGCCGTAACGACGAGTTCTACGCCCACTACAAGGCCGGCACGCTGGACATCCATGACTACGTGCGCTTTGCCACCGCCGCCTTGCGCGAACGGGGCGAGGCGCAAGCGCTGGCTGCGCGCGAGCGCTTCATGGCCGAGATGGTGCTACCTGCGATGAATCCAGACGCAAGAGCCCTGGTGCGCCGCCACCAGGAGGCGGGCGATCAAGTGCTGATCGTCACGGCTACCAATGAATTCGTAACGCGCCCGATCGCCGACGCATTTGGCGTCAGTGATTTAATCGCTGTGGAGCTGGAGCGTGGCGCTGACGGCTGGATCACCGGCGCGATCAAGGGCACACCTTCGGCCCGTGAGGGAAAAGTCACCCGCATGGAGCAATGGCTGGCTGCCAGAGGCCTTGGTTGGGCGGACGTGGACTGCATCTTTTACACTGACTCCATCAACGATCTGGCCCTGCTTGAGAAAGTCAACCGGCCGGTCGCCACCAATCCCGATGATCGCTTGAAGGCGATTGCTGCGGATCGCGGATGGCGCATACTGCACCTGTTTCAAAAAATTTCATGATCAAGACATTCATCGACAAGCTGTTGGGCAAGTCGCCCGCTGGCACTGGCAAGGGCAAAAAGCTCAAATTCGGCAAGCGTGAGGAGGTCGGCCACGCGGTTCATGGCATCAATGCGGCGCTGGTCGACGAGCGGGCCCTCAATGTGGTGCGGACCCTCAAGCAGGGCGGTTTCGAGGCTTACATCGTCGGCGGCGCAGTGCGCGACCTGCTCGTTGGCCTGCGGCCCAAGGACTTTGACGTGGCGACCAACGCCACGCCCGAGCAGGTCAAGGGCCTGTTCCGGCGGGCGTTCATCATTGGCAGGCGCTTTCGCATCGTGCACGTGGTGTACGGGCGGGGCCGTGAGCATGAAGTGATTGAGGTGTCGACCTTCCGCGCCTACATGGACAACGCTGCGGCCGAAGCTGTTGCCGGAAACGAAAAAACCAGCAAGAGCGAACTGGCAGGCATGAAGCACGCTGTGGACGCGTCAGGCCGGGTGCTGCGCGACAACGTCTGGGGCCCTCAGGACGAAGACGCCACACGCCGCGACTTCACCGTCAACGCCATGTATTACGACCCCGAGACACAGGTGGTGGTGGACTACCACGACGGCATCCGCGACGCCAAGAAGCTCACGCTGCGCATGATCGGCGACCCGGCCACGCGTTACCGCGAAGACCCGGTGCGCATCATCCGTGCAGTACGTTTTGCAGCCAAGCTCAGCCCGCTGGGCTTCACCCTGGACCCCAAGACCGCTGCGCCGTTGAAGGAAATGAAGGCGCTGCTGGCCGACGTGCCGCAAAGCCGCCTGTTTGACGAAATGCTCAAGCTGCTTCAGACCGGCCACTCGCTGGCCACGATCGAGCAGCTCAAGCTGCTGGGCATGGCGCGCGGAATTTATCCCCTGCTGGACGTTGTGGTGGAGCGGGCCGAGACGCCGTTTGTCAACGCAGCCCTGCAGGACACGGACCGCCGCGTCAATGAAGGAAAGCCCGTCGCGCCCAGCTTCTTGCTGGCCTGCGTGCTCTGGGCCGAAGTGCGTGACGGATGGGCTCGCCGCAGGGCCCAACGCCAGCCGCCATTTCCCGCCCTCCAGGATGCGATTGACGAAGTGTTTGAGTCGCGCATCGGTGATGTGTCTGGCCGCGGCAAGCTGGCCGGTGACATGCGCGAGATCTGGATGATGCAGCCGCGCTTTGAAAAGCGCGTGGGCAGCACGCCGTTCAGCCTGGTGGACCAGCCGCGCTTTCGCGCCGGCTTTGATTTCATGCGGCTGCGCGCGGATGCGGGCGAAATCGACGTGGTGCTGGCCGACTGGTGGCAGGAATTCAGCATGGCGGACGACGGCGCGCGCCAGAGCCTGATCGATCTGGCGCGCGATGAGCAGCAGGGCCAGAGCCGCCAGCCTCGTGTGCATACCGTCAGGTCGGCCGCTCCGGCGGCAGCACCGCTGCCAGAGGGCGAGGAGCCCTTGCAGGGTGACGCACCGCGCAAACGCCGCCGCCGCAGGCGTTCCAATGCCGGGCAGGGCCCGGACGCCCCCTCGCAGGACGCGGGCAACTGACACATCCGTGGCCGGCGTCACTGCTTACATCGGCATTGGGGCCAACCTGGGCGATGCGCAGGCCAGCGTACGAAACGCGATGAAAGCACTGGGTCGCCTGCCGCAAACGGCGGTGACGGCTAAGTCCACGCTGTACCTCAGCGCGCCGTTGGATGCCTCCGGGCCGGACTATGTGAACGCGGTGGTGGAAGTGGCGACACAACTCGCTCCCATCGAATTGCTCGACGCCTTACAGGCTCTCGAACAGGCCGCTGGCCGTGAACGGCCCTTCCCCAATGCACCGCGCACGCTGGACCTCGACCTGCTTCTTTACGGCGAAGTTGCGATTGAGAGCCCACGCCTCACCTTGCCACA
The DNA here is from genome assembly GCA_014376765.1 of Ramlibacter sp. GTDB lineage: Bacteria > Pseudomonadota > Gammaproteobacteria > Burkholderiales > Burkholderiaceae_C > JACMQX01. The sequence goes on from JACMQX010000336.1 coordinate 11,274, forward strand.
TCCAAGGATGAATGATCGAGCCTTTGTGCTGGTACCTCTGGCTGATGTCGCACCTTCGCGGGTGCGCGCTGCACAATTACGCGTCGTTGCCGGCCAGGTGCTGAGACGGCTCAACTCACTTTGAGTTGCCTGCTTAAAGCCTCGCGGCTTATCGCGAAATCTTGTGCGCTTCCTCGATCTGGTACTCGAAGTAGCGCTGGAAGCTGAATGCAATGCTGGCCATCAGGACCGTGGTGCCAATCAACAGCGAGAAAACCACCGCGCCAATGGTGAGCCAGTGCGTCTGCCCGGGTGCGGCCTCTCGTGGCTCGAAGGGGTTGAACCTCGCATTCCACTTCTCAGTGGGTGTCAGGCCGTAAACGATGGCCTGTAAGGCGCATGCCGCAATGGTGAAGCCCAGCAGGGGGATCAGAACCCAGCTGACCTGGTCATCCAGCCCGTTGGCCTGCACGCGCTCAATGCCATACAGCCCGATTGCCGTGGGTATGGGCAACAGCCAGCCCCAAAGGTCACCGAGGCCGAACAGGTAGAAACGGTGCAGTCCGATGGGCCCACCCACGAAGGCGAGCCAGGCGGCAAGAGTTTTGTTCTTCATTGACCTTGAGCTTACTCTGCTGGTGTGGAGTCGCCCGGTCCCAGGGCTTTTTCCATCAGCACGACGTCCAGCCACTTGCCGAACTTCCAGCCGCAGGAGGTGAGTACACCAACGGGGGGGAAACCTGCTGCACGGTGCACCCCCACAGAACCGGCGTTGGCAGAGTCGCCAATGACTGCAATGAGTTTGCGTATGCCGACGGCCTGCGCTTGCGTCACCAGCGCTTCCAGCAAGGCCCGGCCATGGCCCTTGCCGCCTGTGCCTTCGGCCATGTAAATCGAGTCCTCGGCTGAAAAGCGGTAAGCTGGCCGGGGTTTGAACCAAGTGCAATAGGCAAAGCCGATCACCCGGCCGCCTTCTTCAGAGATCAGGTAGGGCAGCCCTTTGGACAACACGTCGGCGCGACGCGCCGTCATGTCTTCGACCGTTGGCGGCGTGGTCTCGAAAGTCCCTGTGCCGTGCAAAACATGGTGGCTGTAGATTGCGGTGATGGCGGGAATATCTTCCCCGACGCTGGGGCGAATGTTTGGCATAAGACTTGAAGACGTTATAATCGAGGGCTTTTCAGCGTGTTGCTGGCCGGGTGGCCATGTTACGTGTCTCAACGCTGAAAGAGAAAAGTCAACTACCGGTTGAACGGGCGTTTTGCCCAACAACCTCCCGAAGGATAAATCATGGTCGTCATCCGACTTTCCCGTGGCGGAGCCAAAGGCCGTCCGTTTTTCAACATCGTTGTGTCGGACAAGCGCGTTCGCCGCGATGGACGCTTCATTGAGCGCCTGGGTTTCTACAACCCAGGTGCCAAGGCCAATGAAGAAGGCATCCGCATTGCGCAGGACCGCCTGACTTATTGGATGAGCGTTGGCGCACAGGCTTCCCCCACGGTGGAACGCCTGATCCAGCAAGCTGCCGCCAAGGCCGCCGCTTGATGTCCCGGTAATGCTGCCTGGCCTCGAATCCACCGCATTGCCGGCGGACGCCATCGAAGTCGGGCGCATTGCTGATGCCTGGGGCATCAAGGGCTGGTTCAAGGTCCTGCCCCATAGCGCCGATCCCGAGGCGCCTTTTTCTTCCAAACGCTGGTATTTGCAGCCGTCCGGGCGAGGTGCCAAGACCTTTTCCGGGACGGTCTTGTTGCGTGTTGTAGAGGCCAAGGAGCACTCCGGCACCATCGTCGCGCAGGCGCAGGACGTGGTGGACCGCACGGCTGCAGAGGCGCTGCGGGGCGCCCGGATTTTTGTGCCGCGTTCGAGCTTTCCTGCCAACAAAACCGACGAGTACTACTGGGTCGACCTGATTGGCCTTCACGTGGTCAACCGGGAAACTGTCTTGCTGGGGCAGGTCAAAGAACTGATCACCACCGGACCCCAAACTGTTCTGGTCATTACGTACACCGAAGAAGACAAACTGCTCGAGCGCATGATTCCCTTCGTGTCGGCGTTCGTTGACGGCGTGGACCTTTCCGGGCGCCGAATTACTGTTGACTGGCAGCCCGATTATTGAGGCGTGCACGATGCGCTTTGATGTCATCACTTTGTTTCCGGAGCTGTTCGAGCCCTTCCTGAAAAGCGGGGTGACGCGTCGTGCTTACGAAACAGGGCTGGTGATTGTTCGCCTGTGGAATTTACGCGACTTTGCCGAAGGTAATTACCGCCGCGTCGATGACCGCCCGTTTGGCGGCGGGCCGGGCATGGTCATGATGGCGCAGCCGTTGGCGCGATGCCTGGATTCCATCAAGACAGATCGGCTGGACGATGCCCCGGTCGTGCTGTTTTCGCCCGTCGGACAGGTGCTGACTCACGCGGGTGTCGAAGTGTGGTCAGCAAGCGCAGGCGCAGTTCTGGTGTGTGGCCGCTATGAGGGCATCGACCAGCGCTTCATTGATCGCCATGTTGACTTGCAGATCAGCCTGGGAGACTTCGTACTCTCAGGTGGGGAGATCGCTGCCATGGCGTTGCTCGATGCAGTGGCACGCCTGCAACCTGGGGTCCTGAACGATAAGGGCAGCCACCAGGAAGACAGTTTCAACCCGTTGCTGGACGGCTTGCTTGATTGCGGTCACTACACGCGGCCCGAAGTCTGGGATGGCGAAGCAGTGCCTGCGGCGTTGATGTCTGGCCACCATGCGCAGATTAACCGGTGGCGGAGGGACCGCAGGCTTGAGATGACACAGAGCAAGCGACCAGACCTGTTAGTGGCTGCGCGCGCGGCCGGCAACCTGAGCAGTGAAGACGAGGCCTTTCTTTCCAGGCCACCGCCATGATTAAAAAATATTGTTTATAATCAAAGGCTTTTCGATCCTCTACCCGGCCGCGGAAATTCAGGAAACGGCCTTTACGGGCTTAGCTTTTACAGGCACCGCTTTTAAAAGCATTCCTATCCGCCTTTAGTGCAGCCAGGCAAGATCATTGAGGTCATCATGAATCTGATTGAAACACTCGAGCAGGAAGAAATTGCCCGCCTCGCCAAAAAAATCCCCGACTTCGCCCCCGGTGATACCGTTATCGTGAGCGTAAATGTAGTTGAAGGTACGCGCAAGCGCGCCCAGGCCTTTGAGGGCGTGGTCATTGCCAAGCGCAATCGCGGCCTGAACAGCGGCTTTACGGTTCGCAAGATTTCGAGCGGTGAAGGCGTTGAACGTACGTTCCAGACCTACAGCCCGCTGATCGCCGGCATTGAAGTCAAGCGCCGCGGTGACGTGCGCCGGGCCAAGCTGTACTACCTGCGTGACCGCAGCGGCAAGTCGGCACGTATCAAGGAAAAGCTTCCTTCACGTGTCAAGGCCGTGGTCGCAACCGCTTAAGCGCTGCACCCGCCTGGCCGGTACCCCGGCCAACAAGCCGCCGCAGTCTCAAAGCTTGCGGCGGCTTTTTCATTCAGGCTCCGCTGCATGTCTTCCACGCCACTTACGCCCCTGTCCAGGTTGCCTCATTTTGATCCCCGCACGGTGCCCGTGCTGGGCATTGATGCGCACTTGCCCGCAGTAAAACCGGACAGGCTGACGCCTAACGCTCTTAGGGCACGCTTTGCCGATCCGCCGCAATGGGAGGCGGAGTTCATGCGTGAAATCAAATTTGCCGATCGCGAATCAGCGTATGCGGCAGTGCTCGTTCCTCTTGTCATGAGAGGCGTTAATCGCGACCAGCCTACGGTGCTGCTGACCGAGCGCACCACGCACCTGTCGACCCATTCTGGCCAGATCGCTTTTCCGGGCGGCAAGACTGATGACACGGATGCAGACGCTGCAGCCACCGCTTTGCGTGAGGCTTATGAGGAGGTAGGTCTTGAGGCGCGCCATGTTGACATCATCGGCACGCTACCTGTTTATGTGACCGGCACTTCTTTCATCATCACGCCGGTTGTCGCGTTAGTAGAACCGGAGCTTGTCTTGACTCTTAATGCCTATGAAGTGGCCGATGTGTTCGAGGTGCCCCTGGCGTTTGTCATGAACCCTGCTCATCACCATCGTCATGCCTTTGAATGGGAGGGAGTGCGCCGTGAGTGGCTTTCGATGCCTTATCAGGATGGGGCATCCCAGCGATTTATCTGGGGTGCAACAGCTGGCATGTTGCGCAACCTCTATCGCCTCCTGATCGCCTGACTGGTTTCGCTGCTACCCGGTACATGCTTCGCGGCATTGTCAGTCGCTATCATTGCCGCATGAGTTTCTTTGCCATCCTGTTTGCGCTCCTGATCGAGCAGGTTCGCCCGCTTGCACGCAATAACCCGATTCATGTTGGCCTGCGCGCCTGGGCACGCTGGGTGAGCCGAAACTTTGATGCGGGCAAGGCACATCATGGCTGGGTGGCCTGGTGTCTTGCCGTGCTCACGCCCAGCCTGGCAGCACTTGCAGTGCACTGGGCGCTCGCATTTTTTATTGGCTGGCCAGTAGCCGTCTTGTGGAGCGTCGCAGTGCTTTATGCGACCTTGGGCTTCAGGCAGTTCAGCCACCATTTCACGGACATACGTGACGCCCTGGACGCTGGTGACGAGGACCTCGCGCGCGAACAACTTGCCCTGTGGCAGCAGGTCGACGCGGCCGAACTGCCACGCAGCGAAATCGTTCGTCACGTCATTGAATACTCGGTACTTGCGGCGCACCGGCACGTCTTTGGCGTGCTGGGCTGGTTTTCGGTCCTGGCCGCCTTTGGGTTTGGCCCGGCCGGAGCTGTGCTCTACCGCATGAGCGAATTTGTCTCGCGCTACTGGAAGTACAAGAGCAACGCCCAGAACCAGCCTGCCAGCGCCGCGTTGCAAAGCGCCGCAGCTCGCGCCTGGATGGCGATTGACTGGTTACCCGCCCGCGTCACCGCACTTGGTTTTGCTGTAGTCGGCAGTTTTGAGGACGCCATTGATTGCTGGCGGAACTACGCGCAGCGTTTTCCGGATGACAACGACGGCGTGATCCTGGCCGCGACCTCAGGCGCGGTGAATGTGAGGCTGGGTGGCGGATCGCTCAAGACAATTTTCTCGCCCAACAGTTCACAGGGCTTTACTACTGGTGCGATTGAGGATCAGCCCTTGGCCGAAGTTGAAATTACACCCGGGCGGGACCCGGAGCCGGCTCATCTTCGCAGCGTCGTGGGGCTGGTCTGGCGAAGCGTAGTAATGTGGATGGTGCTGCTC
>JACMQX010000063.1 GCA_014376765.1 Ramlibacter sp.
ATCGTCAAGCTCGGGGCGTTCGGGCTTCGAACCCGCGGTGTGCAGCCTGCCGACCCGGGTGCCTATCGCATCCACGGCGTCCGCGTGCTCGCGCCGTGCGCCGGGCAGGTGGTGTTCGCCGTGGACGGGCTGCCCGACATGCAGGTGCCTGAGGTGGACCGCGACCACCTGGCGGGCAACCATGTGATGCTGCGATGTGCCGGGGCCGATGTGCTGCTCGGCCATCTGCGGCCCGGCAGCGTCCAGGTTCCCGCCGGGGCCACGGTTGCCGTCGGCGACTGGCTGGGAGCGGCCGGCAACTCGGGCAATACCGGTGAGCCGCACCTGCATGTCCATGCGCAGACCCCGGGCCCGGCCGGCGCACCGCTGGGTGGCGATCCGCTGCCCATCCTTTTCAGCGGCCGCTTTCCGGTGCGCGGCGACCGCATCGTGTCGCCTTGAGCAGGCGTCCGCTTGGGCTGTTCGTGGCAGCAGTGGCGCTGAAGCAGGAACTTACTGCGTGCCAGACCCTTGCTTCGCAGCCGGTGACCGGCAGCAGGATGACCGACCGTAAGCCAGTTTCATTCCCAGGATCATCACCGCAAGCGCCAAGGTAATGGTGTTGGCAATCATCATCGGCCAGGAGCCCAGCAGCACGCCGTAGGCCAGCCACAGCGCCACGCCCACTGTGAACACGCTGTACATCCCCAGCGACACGCCGCTGACATCGCGTGTCCGAAAGCTCAGCCAGGCCTGGTGCAGAAAGCTCGCGGTCGTCAAAAAGGCCGCCGTCGAGCCGACGAGGTCGGTCAGGTTTATCCCCATCATCGGCTGCCTTCCTTCACCGCCCAGTCCACCAGCGCCTCCAGCGCCGGGCGCGCCGCCGGGGCGTTGGCATGGTTGACGATGCCGACCCCCACCAGGCGCCGGCCGCTGGGCGTGTGCACATAGCCGGCCAGCGCGGTGGCGTCGCGCAGCGTGCCCGATTTCAGGTGTGCCCAGCCCTGCGACACCTGCGAGCGGCTGCGCTTCAAGGTGCCATCGACGCCGGTGATCGGCAGCGACGCCATCAGCTCGGGCATGGCGCCCGACACATACGCGGTCTGCAGCATGCGCGCCAGGCCCTGCGGCGTGACGCGCTCCAGCCGCGACAGGCCCGAGCCGTTGTCCAGCACTGGCACACCTTCCGGGCCGATACGTTCGCGCCACCAGCGCTGCACAGTGGCTTGCGAAGATTCAAACGAAGCCACACCGCCATTGCCCATGCTGCCACCGTAGCCATTGCGCCCGAGGGTCAAAAACACCTGCTGGGCCATCACGTTGTTGCTGTATTTGTTGATGTCCCGGATGACTTCAGCCAAGGGTGCCGAGCGCATCTCCAGCGCGGGCTTCCACTGCGGCCCGGCGGGCACGGTGCCGAACCGGGCTACGCCCTGCAGCTTGCCACCCATGTCCAGCCACAGGCCAGCCACGGCGCGGGTGGCGTAGTTTTTGGGGTCGGCATAGGCCACGGGCCAGACTTTTTCACCGCAGCTTTGCGGGTAGGCCCCGGCAAAGCGGATGCGCAGCGGGTCGCTGAAGTCGGCCTTCAATGTGCCGCGGTAATCGCCACAGTCGCCGCCAATCAACGGTACGGTGGCCTGCATCTGCACCCCGTCTAGTGGCGGGTCATATTGCACGCGGGCCACCAGGCTGCTGGCCTCGGGCACCAGGGTCATCACCACCGATTTGAAATTGATCAGCAGCGCATCGGGCGCCGCGTTGTAGGGGCGTAGCGGGTCGCCATCGAAGCTGGCGGGGTCATGCTCGGGCAGGCGAAATGCGCTTTGGTCCAGCACGATGTCACCGGCAATGGTCTTGATACCCAAACCCTGCACCCGGCGCAGCAGCAGCCACAGGCGTTCTAGCACCAAGCTTGGATCGCCCTGGCCCTGGATATACAAATTGCCATACAGCGTGCCATCGCGAATGGCGCCTTCCACATACACCGGCGTGGGCCAGGTGAAGCTGGGCCCCAGCAAGTCCAGCGCTGCGTAAGTGGTGACCAGTTTCATGAC
>JACMQX010000064.1 GCA_014376765.1 Ramlibacter sp.
GCTGGACGGCCTGGACCCGACCGTGGCGCGCGCATTCGCTCGAACCCTCGCCCGCTTGCGCGACGCGGGAGCGCAGGTCGTTGACATCCCCCTGACCGAAATTGGCAACCTTGGCGCCATCCAGGTCACGGGTGGGTTCGCGGCCGCCGAAAGCTATGCCTGGCACCGTGATCTGCTCGCCAGCCGCAGCGCCTCCTACGACCCGCGCGTGGCCTTTCGCATCCAGCGCGGCGCCGTCATGAAAGCTTATGAATATCTGGACCTCGTCCGTGCACGCAGCGCCTGGATCAGCGGCGTCCAGCAAGCGCTGGCCGGCTTTGACGCGGTGCTCTCGCCCACAGTGCCCATGGTTGCCCCGCCGATTGCCAGCGTCGCGCCGGGAGCCGAGCGCGACGACGAGTTCTTCCGCGTCAACACCCTGCTGCTGCGCAACCCCAGCACGGTCAACATGCTGGATGGCTGTGCCATTTCCATTCCCTGCCACGAGGCCGGCGAGTTACCGGTGGGCCTCATGATCTGGCAAGGGCCGATGCGCGACGACACGGTGCTCAACATTGCGCTGCAGGCCGAAGCGCTGCTGTCGCCTCAACTTGCAGCATCCGGAAACAGCGGCGCATGAAGATCGCCGTCGTGGGCGCCGGGATCATCGGCGTCACCACGGCCTATGAACTGGCGGCCGATGGGCACGGAGTCACCGTTTTTGTGCGCCGTACCGCAGCCGCCGAGGAAAGCAGCTTTGCCAATGCCGGCGTCGTCGCGCCTGGCTACGTCACGCCCTGGGCTGCGCCCGGCATGCCTGGCAAGGTGGTGCGCGCCCTGTTCAGCCGCCACGCCGCCGTGCGCCTGGCCCTGCCGCTGTCGGGTGACGAGCTGGCCTGGATGTGGAAGTGGTGGCGCGCCTGCAAGCTGGAGACTTACCTGGCCAACCGCTCGCGCATGCAGCGCCTGGCTTTCTACAGCCGCGCGCGGCTGCACCAGCTCACAGCAGAGCTTCAGCTTGAGTACGACGGCAGCACGGGCTACATGGTGCTGCTGCGCTCGGCCAAGGAAAGCAAGCTGGTTCAGCCCGGCTTGCAGGTGCTGCGTGAGGCCGGTGTGGTGTTCAGCGAGATCAACGCCGGGCAGGCCCGAACGCTCGAACCGGCCATCAACCCCGACACCGATTTCTTCGGCGCGATTCACTTGCCGCAGGACGAAGTGGCCAATTGCCGGCAGTTTGCCCTGCTGCTGAAAAAAGAAGCTGAATCACGTGGCGCCGTGTTTGCGTTCAACACCACGGTGGCGAAGATCGACAGCGGCTTTCCGGGCAGCCTGCTGATTGCCGGCGAAACAGCACCCCGCCGTTTCGACGCGATCGTCATGTGCGCGGGCTTCCAGTCCGCGGCGCTACTGCGTCCACTGGGCATCAGGATCCTCATGGCGGCTGTCTACGGCTACTCGATCAGCGCGCCGATCCGCGAGTCGCTCAATGCCCCGCGCAGCGCGTTGATGGACGAACGCTACAAGGTCGCCATTTCCCGCCTGGGCAACCGCGTGCGGGTGGCAGGCAGTGCCGAGATTGGCGGCTCGCTTGCAGCCAAGCGCGCCGCCTCCATCCAGACACTCTACAAAGTCCTGCACGACTGGTTTCCCGGCGCGGCGCAACTGTCCAACACCGGCTCGGCCGTACAGGAATGGAAAGGCGCGCGGCCCATGCTGCCCGACGGCCCGCCCATCGTCAGCGCCAGCGGCCTGCCCGGCCTGTGGCTCAACCTGGGCCACGGCTCCAGCGGCTGGGCGCTCAGTTGCGGCAGCGCGCGCTCTGTGGCCGACCTGATCGGCGGGCGGCAGCCACAAGTGGACATGGAAGGGCTGGACGCGGCGCGCCTGCACCGCTAGCCTTCCCGCACAATGAGGCATGCAAAGAATCCTCGCCGGCCAGCCTCACGACCTGTTCGACATTGCGACCACCAGGCTGATTGAACAGGCCGCTGCTGCAAAACTGCCAGCCCACTCGCTGATGGAGCGTGCCGGGCTGCAGGTGGCGCGCCTGGCCATGGCATTGGCACCACATGCCCACACGATCTGGGTGGCCTGTGGCCCTGGCAACAACGGTGGCGACGGCCTGCAAGCCGCCGCGCATTTGCGGCGCTGGGGTAAAAATCCGGTGGTGACCTGGCTTGGCCATGAGGCGGCGGCGCCAGCCGACACCCTGGCTTCCCTGCAGCTGGCACGCGACCACGGCGTCACTTTCAGCGACTCGCCACCGCCAGACTATGAGTTGTGCATCGATTCCTTGCTGGGCATAGGCGCCAGCCGTTCACCGGCGGGGAAATTGGCGGAGTGGATCGCCCTGATGAATACCCAGAGTGCCCGGGTCCTTGCGGTGGACGTTCCCTCAGGCCTGAATGCAGAAACCGGTGTGGGTGTGCTCTACGCCAAAGCCCGCGACACGCTCTGCCTGCTCAACCTCAAGCCCGGCCTGTTCACTGCCGGAGGCCGCGACGCGGCGGGAGATGTATGGTTTGACGACCTCGGCGTACAACGAGGCAATGGGGCTGCCGAGGCAGCCCTGACGGCCCCGTGCGCACGCCTTCCAGCCGCACCCTCGCAGCCCACAAGATTGCACACGTCGCACAAGGGCACTTACGGCGACGTCGCCATCGTCGCCGGCGCACCCGGCATGACGGGCGCTGCGCTGCTGGCAGCCAGCGCCGCCCTACATTCGGGCTGCGGCCGTGTGCTCGTATGCCTGCTGGATGACGGCTCCATGCGCGTTGACGCGAGCCAGCCGGAGTTGATGTTCCGCGATGTGACTACGATGGACTTCAAGCGCATGACCGTGGTGTGTGGTTGCGGCGGCGGCGATGCCGTGCGCGAGGTGCTGGCCCGCGTTTGCTCGACAGCACAACGGCTCGTTCTTGATGCTGATGCACTCAACGCCGTGGCCGCCAATCCGCAATTTGAAACCCTGATCAAAACGCGTGCAGCGCGGGGCCTGGCAACAGTGATGACGCCGCACCCGCTGGAAGCCGCGCGGCTGCTGGCTACCACTGCTGCGCAGGTACAGGCCAACCGCCTCGATGCAGCGAGGCAGCTTGCGGCCCGCTTCGCATGCACCGTCGCGCTTAAAGGCTCGGGCACTGTGATCGCCTCACCTGACGAAATCAGCCTCATCAACCCTACAGGCAATGCTCTGCTTGCCACTGCGGGGACCGGCGACGTACTGGCAGGAATGGTGGGTGCTCGCCTGGCGGCGGGCCTGCAAGCGTTTCTGGCAGCAAGCGAAGCGGTGTACTGGCACGGGTACCTGGCGGACCAGTGGCCCGCCAGCACAGTGCTCACGGCAAGTTTGCTGGCCAAAGCCCCCGGGCTGTCATCCCGGACCTGATCCGGGATCCATGCCTGCGTGAAAACGCGCTACTTCAACCGCGCCCGGCAAACGGCATTTTCGTCGCCATGATGGTGTGAAACATCACGTTCGCCTCCAGCGGCAAGTTGGCCATGTACAGCACCGACGAGCCCACCAGGTTCACATCCATCAACGGCTCGATGGCGATCTCGCCGTTGGCCTGCATCACGCCCTTGGCCATGCGCGCGGCCATCTCGGTTGCGGCATTCCCGATATCGACCTGCCCCACGGCAATGTCGTACTTGCGGCCGTCCAGCGACGCCGTCTTGGTCAGGCCCATCACCGCATGCTTGGTAGCCGTGTAGGCAATTGAATTGGGCCGCGGCGTGTGGGCAGAAATCGAGCCGTTGTTGATGATGCGGCCGCCCTTGGGGCTTTGCGCCTTCATCACCCGGAAGGCCTGCTGGATGCACAGGAACATGCCGGTGAAGTTGATGTCCACCACATACTTCCACTGTTCCAGCGTGAGGTCTTCCAGCGGCACGCCTGGCGCGTTGACGCCTGCATTGTTGAACAGCACATCGACGCGGCCAAAAGCCTTGACCGTGGCAGCAAACAGCGCCTCGACCGAAGCCGGGTCTGCTACGTCAGTGGATATCGCGAGGCCCCGCTCGCCCGCGCCGGATTCGGCAATGACCTCCTGCAACGGCTCCAACCGGCGCCCTGCAAGCGCGACCTTGTAGCCGTCTTTCAGCAGCGCCAGTGCGGCGGCCTTGCCCACCCCGGACCCTGCGCCCGTGACGATGGCGACTTTGCTGTTTGAACTCATGATGAATGTCTCCTAGTTTTTTTCTGTTCGGATCTCAACAGGCCGTCATTGCGGAGTTGATCCGCAATCCAGCCAGGCGTTCAAGCAGCACCGTTTTTTGGTGAGGCATGGATCCCGGATCAAGTCCGGGATGACAATTTTCGCAAGCCCAACCTTACCGGCGCGGCTTGCGGCTCTTTTTGCTGACGGCCTTCTTTACCGCCGCTTTCAATCCCTGAATCGGCGAACGCGGCGTGCGTTCCTGCGGCGCGTCGTCCTTGCTGGCCGTACGGCGCCCGCCAGACTTCCCTGGTGGCCCCCCGGAATCAGCCCCGCGACCTACCGCTGCGCCCTTGTCTTTCATCGCACGCGCAACCACCTCTTCGTCATCGCGAATCAGGCGGAAGTCGATCTTGCGGCCGTCCAGGTCCACACGGCTGACCTGCACCCGCACCCGCGAGCCAATCGCGTAGCGGATACCGGTGCGCTCGCCACGCAGTTCCTGGCGCGCCTCGTCGAACTTGAAGTACTCGCCTCCCAGCTCGGTGATGTGGACCAGACCTTCCACATACATAGCGTCCAGCGTGACGAAGATGCCGAAGGTGGTGGCCGAAGTGACCACGCCACCATATTCCTCACCCAGATGCTCGCGCATGTACTTGCACTTGAGCCAGGCTTCCACGTCGCGGCTGGCCTCGTCGGCACGGCGTTCGTTGGCGCTGCAGTGCAGGCCGGCGGCCTCCCAGGCGAGGAGCTCCTTGGTGGGCGGCGGCCCCGGCTTCTTGAGCGCCTGGCCCGGCGCCTTCACGCGGCCTGCCAGGCGGCGGGCGAGTTTCTCATGCGCCTCACCCGGTAGCGGCAACACGGGAAGCTGGTAGCGCTGGCCCACCAGAATAGCCTTGATCACGCGATGCACCAGCAGATCGGGGTAACGGCGAATCGGGCTGGTGAAGTGCGTGTAGGCTTCGAAGGCCAGGCCGAAGTGGCCGCTGTTGTGCGGCGAGTAGATGGCCTGCTGCATGGAACGCAGCAACATCGAGTGAATCTGCAGCGCGTCTGGCCGGTCCTTGGTCGCCGCAGCAATAGCCTGGAACTCGCCCGGCTTGGGGTCGTCGCTGATCGACAGGCCCACGCCCGTGGCTTTCAGGTAGTTGCGCAGGATGTCCTTTTTCTCCGGCGTTGGTCCTTCGTGCACGCGATAAAGACCCGGGTGCTTGCTTTGCAGGATGAAGTCGGCGCTGCAGACGTTGGCGGCCAGCATGGCCTCTTCGATGAGCTTGTGCGCGTCGTTGCGGGTACGCGGCACGATCTTCTCGATGCGGCCGTTTTCGTCACAGATGATCTGCGTCTCGGTGGTCTCGAAGTCAATGGCGCCGCGCCGGGTGCGCGCCTTGACCAGCGCCCCAAACACGTCGTGCAGATTGAGCAGGTCAGGCACCCGCTCCTTGCGCCGCGCTGCTTCCGGCCCTCGCGTGTTCGCAAGAATCGCGGCCACCTCGTTGTAGGTGAAGCGGGCATGGCTGAACATCACAGCAGGGAAAAACTGGTAGGCGTGCACATCGCCCTCGGCCGTGACCAGCATGTCGCAGACCATGCACAGGCGCTCCACATCGGGGTTCAGTGAGCACAGGCCGTTGGACAGCTTCTCGGGCAGCATCGGGATCACGCGGCGCGGGAAATACACGCTGGTGGCGCGGTCGTAGGCGTCTATGTCGATGGCGCTGCCGGTTTCCACGTAGCTGCTCACATCGGCAATGGCCACCAGCAGGCGCCAGCCCTTGCCGCGGCCGACCTTGGCCGGCTCGCAGTACACGGCGTCGTCAAAGTCACGGGCATCCTCGCCGTCAATGGTGACGAGCGGAATATCGATCAGATCGACGCGGCCCTTTTTGTCCTGTGGCCGCACCTTGTCGGGCAGCGTGCGGGACAGTGCAATGCAGCCGTCCGAAAATTCATGCGGCACACCATATTTGCGCACGGCAATTTCAATCTCCATGCCGGCGTCATCAATCTCGCCGAGCACCTCCTTGACGCGGCCTACAGGCGCGCCAAACAGCGCGGGCGGCTCGGTCAGTTCCACCACCACCACCTGGCCGGCCTTGGCCGTACCGGTAGCGCTCTTGGGGATCAGCACGTCCTGCCCATAGCGCTTGTCTTCAGGCGCTACCAGCCAGATGCCGCTTTCATGCAGCAGGCGGCCGATGATGGGTTGCGGCGGGCGCTCCACGATCTCAACGACGCGGCCTTCGGGCCGGCCCTTGCGGTCGTGCCGCACGACGCGAACCTTGACGCGGTCCTTGTGCAAGACGGCGCGCATTTCGTTGGGCGGCAGGTAAATGTCGGACTCGCCGTCATCACGTTGTACGAAGCCGTGGCCATCACGATGGCCCTGGATCGTTCCTTCAATTTCATCCAGCAGGCTGCTGGTTTGGTTCAAATTTTTGATACACTTCTCTCTTTCCTGAAAAGCCCAGGTGGCGGAATTGGTAGACGCACTAGTTTCAGGTACTAGCGAGTAACTTCGTGGGGGTTCGAGTCCCTTCCTGGGCACCAATAATAAGCTGGCCGTATTGCAAAATACTGTCGGCTTTTTTATTGGCGATGTGGATGGTCACGTTGATGGTCATACAGGCACAGCCACAAGGTCATGCCCCTGGGTGCCAACAATACGCGCACGGGTAAATTCCCCTACCTTGAGCGTCTTGCTGATCTTCTCGGGCGGCAACAGTCTGACTGTGCCGTCAATCTCCGGCGCGTCCGCGTAACTGCGGCCCACGCCTCCTTTTCGCCCCATCGCCGGGGCTGAATCAACCAGCACCTGCATGGTCGCGCCCACGCGCTTTTGCAACTTGGCGGCCGATACTTCCTCTGCTACTGCCATGAAGCGGGCTTTGCGTTCTTCACGCAATTCCAGCGGTAGCATGCCGGGGATGTCGTTGGCGGCAGCGCCTTCCACCGGCGAATAGGCAAAGCAGCCCGCCCGGTCAATCTGCGCTTCACGCATGAAGTCGAGCAGGTGCGAAAACTCTTCTTCCGTCTCACCCGGGAAACCGGCAATGAAGGTGCTGCGGATCACGATCTGCGGGCACACCTCGCGCCAGCGCAGGATGCGGTCCAGGTTCTTCTCGCCGCTGGCCGGGCGCTTCATACGGCGCAGCACATCGGGGTGGCTGTGCTGAAAGGGCACATCCAGATACGGCAGGATCCGGCCAGTGGCCATGAGCGGAATCACGTCATCGACGCTGGGGTAAGGATAAACATAGTGAAGGCGAACCCATGCGCCGTAATGGTCGGCCATCTCGCCCAGTTCGGTCGCCAGATCGAGCATGCGGGTCTTCACCGGCTTGCCATCGAAAAAGCCGGTGCGGTACTTCACGTCAACGCCATAGGCAGAAGTGTCCTGGCTGATCACCAGCAACTCCTTCACGCCGCTTTCAAACAGCGCCCTCGCCTCTTTCAGCACATCGCCTACAGGCCGGCTGACCAGGTCTCCACGCATGGACGGGATGATGCAGAAGGTACAGCGGTGATTGCAGCCTTCGCTGATCTTCAAATACGCGTAATGCTTCGGCGTGAGCTTGATGCCCACGCCGGCTATGCCGGCCTCTCCCAGGCGCGTGGGAACCAGGTCAATGAACGGATCATGCGGCTTGGGCAGATTCAGGTGGACCGCGTCCATCACTTCCTGCGTAGCATGCGGGCCTGTGACGGCCAGCACACTGGGATGCATCTGCCGGACCATGTTGCCGCCGCCATCGCCCGCGCGCGCGCCCAGGCAACCGGTGACGATCACCTTGCCGTTGGCGGCCAGCGCCTCGCCGATGGTGTCCAGGCTCTCACGCACCGCGTCGTCAATGAAGCCGCAGGTGTTGACGATGACGAGGTCTGCACCCTCGAATGTTTTGGAGGTCTCGTAGCCCTCAGCGCTCAATTGCGTGAGGATCAGCTCGGAGTCGGTCAGGGCCTTGGGACATCCCAGGCTGACGAAGCCGACTTTGGGTGCGCGAACTGCAGTAAGTGAAGGGGAAAGTGGGGATAGGACGTCGCTCATTTGCGTATTGTCCCATTGACGGGATTCCCTGCGCCTTTGGGGCAACGCGGGATTGAAAACAAGCCCGCCTTCAGCGCTTCAAACCAAACGCGCCCAGCATCTGCTCCGTCTGCTTTTGCATCTGCTCCTGCATCTGCGTGAGCACGCTCTTGGACTGCTCGGCGTAATTGCCCATCATGCCCTGCAGCATGGGCGACTGCATGTTCATGAACTGGCTCCACATCTCGGGCGACACGCCCTTGGACTGCTCGGTCAGTTTGGCCTGCACGTCCGTGAAGGACTGCACATTCTTTTCCAGGTACGAGCCCATGAAGCTCTGCATCGCATGACCGTAAAAACGGATGATGTTGGACAGCACCGGTTCGGTAAACATGGGCGCGCCACCGGCTTCTTCTTCCAGGATGATCTGCAGCAGGATGGCCCGCGTGAGGTCTTCATTGGTCTTGGCGTCACGCACCACAAACTGCTGGCTGTCCATGACGAGCTGCTTGACTTCAGTCAACGTGATGTAGGTGGAGGTGTCGGTGTCATAAAGGCGGCGATTGGGGTACTTCTTGATCACCCTCAGCACCCCTTTGGACGCTGCCTTGGCCGACGGTTTGGTTGCTTGGCTGGCCGGCTGTTCGGATGCCACTTTGGACTCCGGGATGGGGCCGGTGGCTTTTCTGGTTTGCACTGCTGGACTCCTCTGTCTGCCATCAGCGCTGAAGATATTGCGCCGCAACACATTCTAGGAACCAGGCAAAACCGGGCGCCCAAGGATTACCCTAACGGGCGGTCCCTGTGCCCTGCAAGCCCTGCCCCGGCCAACGCATCATGCTGACCCCGCGGCCGGCGGCTTCCCGCGCGTTTTCCACAGGGACACCAGCACCCCGCCGGCAATCAAACCAAACGTCACGCCCAGCGACACCGCAGCCGGAATTTTTCCGATGATGCCGACCAGGAAAATCTTGCTGCCAATGAACACCAGCACCAGAGCCAGAGCGTACTTCAGGTACTTGAAGCGGTGGATCATCGCTGCCAGCGCAAAGTACAGCGCACGCAAGCCCAGGATGGCAAAAATGTTGCTCGTGTAGACGATGAAAGGATCTGTTGTGATGGCAAAAATGGCCGGGACCGAATCGACCGCAAAGATCAAGTCCACGAACTCCACCAGCACCAGCGCGAGCAGCAAAGGCGTCGCGCAACGCTGGAGCTTGCCCGTTGCGGGATCGGTCTCGCGCACCCAGAAGGCATTGCCGCGCAGGCCATCGGTCACGCGCATGTGCCGCTTCAAAAATTTCAACAGCGGGTTGTTTGCGATGTCGGGCATGTGATCGGCAATGATCCACATCTTGATGCCGGTGAAGATCAGGAAAGCGCCAAACAGGTACAGCAGCCAGCTGAACTGACTCACCAGAGTCGCGCCCAGGCCGATCATGATGGCGCGCAACACGATCACGCCCAGGATCCCCCAGAACAGCACACGGTGCTGGTACATGCGGGGGATGGCGAAGAAACTGAAGATGAGCGCAATGACAAAGACGTTGTCCATTGACAGTGACTTTTCAATCATGA
The DNA here is from genome assembly GCA_014376765.1 of Ramlibacter sp. Lineage (GTDB taxonomy): Bacteria > Pseudomonadota > Gammaproteobacteria > Burkholderiales > Burkholderiaceae_C > JACMQX01. The sequence goes on from JACMQX010000064.1 coordinate 9,748, forward strand.
AACCGGTGTAGTAGTCCATGCCCGCTTGCGCGCCAAGGTACCACCACACCCAGGAACCGAAAAGCAGCGCCGCACTGATGTAACCGGCCGACAGCAGCAGGCTCTCGCGTACCCCGATCTCCTGATCGCCCTTGTGCAGGACGCCCAGGTCGAAGGACAGCAGCGCGACAACGATGCCGACGAAGCTGAGCCAGACCCAGGCTGGCTTGCCCATGAAGTCGGATGTGAAGAGGGGCAGGAGGTCCATGATTTCCGGTTCCGTGGAGTACAAACGCCTCAGAGTATGGGGGCAGATCTGATTCGGACAAACCATGGTCTTTCGTACTTAAAATTCGGTTTTTCCGAACCAAAAAAAGGGCACATGCTGAATTACCGCCACCTCCACTATTTCTGGGTCGTCACTAAAGAAGGCGGCTTTGCCAAGGCCGCGCAGCGTCTGGACATGGCGGTGCAGACCATCAGTGCGCAGGTGCGTGAGCTGGAAAAATCCCTGGGCCACCAATTGCTCAAGCCTGCGGGCCGCGGCGTTGCGCTCACGGAGGCCGGGCAGGCGGCGTTCGCCCGCGCCGAGGAAATTTTCCAGCTGGGTCAGGGCATCCCGGACGAGGTCCGTGAAGCGGCCAGTGGCAAGGTGGCCAGGCTGGCGGTTGGGCTATCCGATGGCATCTCCAAGCTTGCGGCGCATTCACTGCTGGAGCCGGTCCTGAGCACACCGAACCTTCGCCTTGTATGCCATGAGGGCGAGTTCGAGCAGCTGCTGAGCGAGCTGGCGCTGCATCATCTGGACCTGGTGCTGGCCGGCCAGGCAGCGCCACGAAACCCCAACCTGCGCCTGACCAGTGAGCGGCTCGTCAACAAACCGGTCGAGTGGTATGGCCCCGCCCGGCTGGTCGGCAAGTTACAGCGTGATCGCTTTCCGCAATGTCTGAACGAATTGCCGGTGTTGCTGCCGACCGGGCACTCGGCCCTGCGACCTTCGCTGGACCACTGGTTCGAGACACAGGGCCTTCGTCCCCGCATCGTCGGAGAGTTCGAGGACAGTGCGCTCATGGCGGTGTTTGCGGCCCGGGGGCTGGGTGTATTCCCGGTCAGCCAGCTTGGGGCTGACGACATCGGCCTGATGCGCGGCATCCGCCTCCTGGGGGCCAGCGACGGCGTGAAGGAGGAAATCCACGCGATCCGTTCGCGGCGTGGACAGCACCACCCACTGGTTCAGAAAGTGATGGCTGGCGCCTGAGGCCGGCGCCAGCCCTCAGGACCTCAGGACCTCACCGGCCGTAGCTCGCTGACCTTGACGAGCAAGAAGGCTTGCTGGCCAGTGGAATAGTCCCACTGCTCGATGCAGCAGCACCCGGCTGCTGCATCCGGGCCACAGCGCAGCAGGTTCACCGAGTTGGGCGCACCATCGCGCACCCGGGATGAAACCGCTGTGCCTGCCTGCACCGCCCACAACGGCCGTGCGAGCCCGGGCAACGCCATGACGTAGGGCAGGTGGATGTGCCCGCCCATGACGAGGTCCACGCCAGCCGCAGCCCATCGCTGGAGCGCGTCCTCATGCCCGCGTAAAAGGTTCACCTCGTCTTGCGGTCCGGGAACAGCCACCGGCTGGTGCACCACCACAACACGCAGCTGAGCGGCCTCGGCGCTCTCCACCAGCCTGGCCACGCGGTCGATCTGCTCGCTGGAGATCTCGCCATGCTTGTGGCGCCATGGCCGCGTGGTGTTGACGCACACCACCAGCAGATCGGACGAGCGATGCACGGGCTCAAGATCCGCACCAAAGGCATCGGTGTAGTGGGCGTAAGGGCTCCCAAGGCGGGCCCACAAATTGAACAAGGGTATGTCGTGGTTGCCGGGAATGGCCAGCACTGGCGCTTCCAGACGATCAACAAAGGCGCGTGCCGCGTGGAACTGGGCAGGAAGTGCGCGCTGCGTGATGTCACCCGACAGCACCACAAGATCGGGACGCTGCTGCCGGGCAAACATTTCCAGCGCCAGCGCGACGGGTGCTTGCTCGGTGCCGAAGTGAGCATCCGAGAGCTGCAAGAGCACGCTCATTCACTCGCCCCGTCGTCGTGGGCCCCGTCGTCGACGGCGCCGCCGCCCTGCTTTGGTCCCAGCAGGAACAGGGGCTGGGCAAGAACGCGGATGTCAAGCGGCGCCCGCATGGTAGCCACCTCACCGTCGAACGCCACCTTGACCCCAAGTCGCCTCAGCGGGAGCGTGGGCGTGACACCTAGGTGCTCGAATTCAAAAGGCTCGACATCAGCCGCTTCACCCAGCCGGCCCATTGCGCCACGCAGCATCAGGCCGATCATCGTGAGCGTTCCAATCGGCCGCAGCACAACGGCGGCCAGGCTGCCATGGCCTGGCGTGCCGGCGACGGCGTCCTCCGGCTCGGCACCAAGTTGCTGCAGCTGCAGCCGGTTATTGCTGATGAAGAGCGTCAAGGTCTGCAGATCTCGAACCGTTCCACCGGTGGCGATGCGCAGCCTCAAGCGCCGTTGGGCACGCAGCAGCGTCGAGCATGCCGCCAGCAGCGCAACCCCCCTGCTGCGGCCAAAGCGGGCTTTATAGGCCTCACGGTCTTCCAGCAGGTCGGGATATAGCCCCAGGCTCGCATTGACTAGAAAAACGCGGTCGTTGATGCCCCCCACCTGCACCGGCACGGGTTGCGAATGCAGCAGAAGCCGCACGGCCTCAGCCGGGTCTGCCGGGATGCCATGCGTGCGGGCAAAGTAATTGAAGGTACCGTGCGCCACTACACCCATGGCGCAGCGCGCAGCGTGTGCGGCCTGCGCAACCGTATTGAGCGTGCCGTCACCGCCGACCGCGACCACGGCGGTATGGTCCGCCAAGGCCCTGCGCGCCGATTCATGAGCCACGCGTGCCAGTTCGGTCGGGGCGCAGAAATGCAGGTCGCCGCGACGCCCCTCAGCGTGCAGCACCGCCTCGATCACTTCGCGTTTGGCGTCCGCATCGCTGCTGCCCGATGCGCCGTTGATAACGAATTGGAGAGATGCTGCTGGATTGATTTGGAGGGTATCCGTCATGGCCAGACAAGGCTACTTTGTTGAAGGCCAAAAGGCCAACAAAAAGCCCCGCTCTCGGATGAGAACGGGGCTGTGTGTTTTGGTAGGCGCGATTGGACTCGAACCAACGACCCCCACCATGTCAAGGTGGTGCTCTAACCAGCTGAGCTACGCGCCTGAAGTGCTTTCAAGAGCCACGATTGTATAGGAAAAAATGGGTATTTCAGCGCCTGCGCGCAGAGCGAACGCCGTTCACACCGGCCACGATGCCCAGCACCTTCGCAAGTCGCGCGGAGTCTGACACCTCCACCGTGAACGTCATCTGCGCCGTGCCTTTGACGGACTGTGTCTGCACCCCGATCACATTCATTTTTTCCTTTGCAAACACTTCCGAAATATCGCGCAGCAGGCCTTGCCTGTCTGCGGCGTCAACCGACACGTCCACTGGATAGACGGCCGCGTCAGCCTGTTTGGTTGCGCCCCACTCCACATCGATCATGCGCTCGGCATTGCGCGTGGCCAGCTCGCGGAAATTGCTGCAGTCCACCCGGTGGATGCTCACGCCCTTGCCGCGCGTTACGAAGCCGCGGATCTCATCGGGCGGCGCGGGCTTGCAGCAGCGGGCCAACTGCGTCAGCAGGGATTCAACCCCCACCACCAGCACGCCGCCCTTGGGCGTCTTGCCGTCGTCCCTGGCTTTCTTGAGCAAGACATAGTCGTCAGGCTGCAGGGCCGGCTCAGGCGGTTTGAGCAGGTTCTCGATGTTGCGCAGCGAAAACTCGTCCTTGCCCACCACTTCGAACAGGTCGTCGGCCGACTTGAAGCCAAGCTGCGAGGCCAGATCCTCGAGCTTCATTGACGTACGGCCTTCGCGCTGCAACAGCTTTTCAACCGACTCGCGCCCACGCGCCACGGTCTCGTGCGTCACCTGGGCGTTGAACCAGGCACGCACCTTGGCGCGCGCCCGGTGGCTGGCCAGAAAGCCCAGTTCCGGGTTCAGCCAGTCGCGCGAGGGCCCGCCCTCCTTGACGGTAGTGATCTCCACCGTCTGGCCGTTTTGCAGCGGCGTGTTGAGCGTGACCATCGCACCATCGATGCGCGCGCCGCGGCAGCGGTGGCCAACGCTGGTGTGCACGCTGTAGGCAAAGTCAACCGCCGTTGCACCCTGCGGCAGCTCGACGATGGCCGCATCAGGCGTGAGCACATAAATGCGGTCTTCAAACAGCCCGCCGTCATGCGCCTGCGCCTGCGCGCTGCCCGACAGGTCGCGCTCCCAGGCAATCAGCTGGCGCAGCACTGCTATCTTGGCGTCGTATTCTCCGGCAGCCGTCACCCCGGCATAGCCCTTGGTGCCCGCCTCCTTGTAGGCCCAGTGCGCGGCAACGCCGTGCTCGGCATGGTCATGCATGGCCTGGGTGCGGATCTGGATTTCAATCGGCAGGCCCGCATCGTCCAAAACCACCGTGTGCAGCGACTGGTAGCCATTGGCCTTGGGCCTGGCGATGTAGTCGTCAAACTCATTGGCCATCGGCGAGAAGTGCGAATGCACCCAGCTGAGCGCCGCGTAGCAATCTTTCACCTCGGGCACCACCACCCGCAGGGCCCGGATGTCCAGCACCTGGTTGAAGCCCAGCGACTTGCCGCGCATTTTTCGCACGATGCTGTAGATGTGCTTGGGCCGGCCCTGGACTGCGGCATGAACGCCCTGCTGCTTGAGATCAGCCTCCAGCTGCGCGCGCAACTGCTCTACCGCGCCTTCGCGCCCGGCGCGTTTTTCGTCCAGCAGGCGGGCGACGTCCTTGTAGGTCACCGGCTCCAGAAAGCGGAACGCGAGGTCCTCCATCTCCCACTTGATCTGCCAGATGCCCAGCCGGTTGGCCAGCGGCGCAAACACCTGCAGCGACTCGCGTGCCAGGTTGGCGGGCACCGGCTGCTTGCTGGCTGCAAAGTAGCGCAGCGTGTGCAGGCGCGAGGCCAGCCTCAGCATCACCACGCGCAGGTCGCGCGAGAACGCCAGCAGCATCTTGCGCACGTTCTCGGTCTGCACCTTGGGGTCTTCCAGTTGCGCTGAGGCCTCGGCAGCGCGGGCCTGGCGCTGCACGCGCACCAGTTTGGTGGTCTCCACGGCGAGCGCGGCATAGCTGTCGCCAAAGGCTTTGGCGATCACTTCCTGGGGCTTGTTCAAATGGTCGCAGGCATACACCAGGTAGCTGGCCGCCTGCATGGCCTCAGAGCCGCCGATGCTGCGCAGGATGGCGGCCACCGCATCGGCATGGGCCAGCGTGTTCTCGCCTGTGTCCAGCGTTTCGCCCGCGATCAGGGGCTCGGCAAACGCGCGGGCGCGCGCCATGGCGTGGGCCTGATCGGGCAGGCTCGCCGCCGTGACGGCGATGACTCCGGGGACCGCTTGCGCGAAAGGGGCGGAGCCGGGCAGCTCCACCGGCAAACTTTTCATGAGGTCACTTTGTCTGGCACGGCGCTTGTCATGCGAGCAGGAATGCCGTGACGGTATCGACCTGGTTTTTCGGCACAAAGGTAGGGGCATGGCCCACACCGTCGAACTCCACCAGCCGCGCCTTGGGGCCGCGCTCTGTCATGGCCCGCGCCGTGTCAGGTGCCAGCAGGTCGGACTGCGCGCCACGGGTCAGCAGGGCCTGGGCCTGAATGCCGTCGTACAGCTGCCAGAGCATGGCCTCGCCCTCTTTCGCCGAGGCTTCGCTCACGGTGCGAAAAGGAACGGCAATGGCCGGGTCGTAGTGCAGCGTGACGCCCCCGCCGTTCAGCGGCTTGACCATCGCGCTGGACAGCGCCAGCCACTCCTCAGCCGTGTGCGGGCCAAAGCTGGTGGAGATCGCCCACATCGCGTCGGCCGCCTGCTGCAGGTTGTCAAAGCGCCCGGTCTGGCCAAGGTAACTGCCAATGCGCTCCAGCGCCTGCCATTTGATGGCCGGCCCCACGTCGTTGAGCACGATGCGGCGCAGCGGCACAGGCAAAGGCAAATTCGGCTGCCCGGCCACGACGATGCCAATCAGCCCGCCCATGCTGGTACCCACCCAGTCCAGCGTCTGGACGGGGGCCTGGGCGTTGAGCTGGGCCAGCAGCGCCAGCATGTCGGCAGCGTACTGGGGAATCTGGTAGAGCGCAGCGTCCTTGAGCCAGTCGCTTTGTCCGCGCCCTGCGACATCGGGGCAGACTACGCGGATTGCGCCTGGCGCTGCGGCGCACAGCGCGGCGGCCAGTACATCAAAGTCACGCCCCTGACGCGACAGGCCGTGCACGCAGACAACCACATGGGGCGCGGCGTCGTCGCCCAATTGCCAGTAAGCCATGCGGTGGCCACCGGCAGCATCGGGACACAGAACGTAGTTCAGTTTGGGTTCGGGCATGATGAAATGCAGCTTGATAATTGTGTCAGCGATTGCGTCAGCGATTGCACCAGCGCAATCTTCGTCCCATCGTAAATCATCTCTGGAGACTCCCCCATGCTCAAAGGCAAGACAGCCCTCGTTACCGGTTCCACCAGCGGCATTGGCCTTGGCATCGCCAAGGCCCTGGCCGCCCAAGGCGCCAACCTCGTCATGAACGGCTTTGGCGACGTGGAAGTCCCCAAGGCCGAGATCGCCGCTTATGGCGTGAAGGTCGTACACCACGGCGCCGACATGAGCAAGCCTGCCGAGATCGAGGCCATGATGAAGTTCGCCGCAGAGCAATTCGGCCGCGTCGACATCCTCGTCAACAACGCCGGCATCCAGCATGTGGCGTTGGTGGAGGACTTCCCGCCCGAGAAGTGGGACGCGATCATCGCCATCAACCTCACCAGCGCCTTTCACACCACGCGCCTGGCGCTGCCCGCCATGAAGGCCGCCAACTGGGGCCGCGTGCTGAACATCGCAAGCGCCCATGGCCTGGTGGCTTCGGCGCAAAAGTCGGCCTATGTGGCCTCCAAGCATGGGCTGGTGGGCTTCACCAAATCGCTGGCGCTGGAGACCGCCACTACGGGCATCACCAGCAACGCCATCTGCCCGGGCTGGGTGCTGACGCCGCTGGTGCAAAAGCAGATCGATGACCGCGCCAAGCGCGAGAACATCACGGTGGACCAGGCCAACAAGGATCTGCTGGGCGAGAAACAGCCGTCACTGCAGTTCACTACGCCGGAGCAATTGGGGGACTTGGCTGTGTTTCTGTGCTCGCCGTCCGGCAACAACGTGCGCGGCGTGGCCTGGCAGATCGATGGCGGGTGGACCGCACAGTAAGCGTGGTTTGGCCGGAGCGTCGCGCGCTCCGTCCGTCATAACTGTCATCCCGGACTTGATCCGGGGTCCACGCCGCGCATCGAAGTGACGGTCTTTTGACTTCACCATGGACTGCGGATCAAGTCCGCAATGACAGTTTTTTGTGCCGGCTACTTCAGCTGCACGCCGCCCGACACCGTCACCACCACAGCGCTCTTGCCGGCCTCAACCGGCACGGCCTCGTCAGCTGACGCCGACTTGGCCTGCATCGCCATGATCCTGGGGCGCGGGATGCCGCCCTGGTCGTTGGCGTTGATGTTGATCTCGCGCAGCGTATAGCCAGTAAAGCCGAAGCCGCGTGCAATCTCGCCCGCCTTGGCCTTGAACTGGTCGATGGCGATGGCCTGCGCCTCGGTCTCGACTTTTTTGCGCTGCTCGCGGCTCAGGCCGAAGCTGACGTTGCCCATGGTGAGTGTCTGGATCTTTCCTGCTGTCGTGCTGATGCGCGGAAAGTCGCGGCCTTCCAGCACCAGCTCGGCTGTGCCCTGCCAACTGCTGATCTTGCCGTCTTTGGCATAGCGCGGGTACAGGCTGAAGTTGCCTGTACGCACATCCATCTGGCCCGGCACGGCGGATTTTTTGGCCTCGGTCAGCGCTGCGTCCAGCGCCTGCCTGAGCTGGGTCTGCACTGTCGCAGCGTCTGGTCCCTCCTTGATGCTGTTCATGCTGAGCACCAGCAGGTCCTGCTGGACCTCGACCGTGCCGCTGGCCGACAGTTGCACCACGTTTTGCGGCATGGGCATGATCTGCGCGAAGGCGCCGGAGGTGGCAGCCACCAGCGCGCAGGCCGCAGTGACCCGCAGGAGAGAAATGGCACGATGGACAGTTTTCAAGTGAAGTTTCCTTCCAATAGTTTTCGTGTTCAAGTGTGAAGGCCGTGCATGCATTCGAACATGCAACACCCACCCCCCGGTCACGCACAGGCACTCTTCCATCTTAAGCCCGAAGAAACTTCACTGGCTCAAACCGCCCGCGCACCACGCTGTCTGGGTTCACGCCCCACCAGTCTTTGGCCACGGTCGCATAGAGCTGACGAAAGTCAGTGCTGAAGGCCACGTTCTGGCTGGCATCCAGCCGAGTCAGGTCTGGCGCCTGGCCATACAGTCCGCCACGCACCGCGCCACCCGTCACAAAGTGGGCGGCCGCCGTACCGTGGTCGGTACCGCCCGAATTGTTTTGCCGCGGGCGCCTGCCGAATTCTGAAAAAGTCATCACCAGGGTTCGGTCCCACGCGCCCAGTTCCAGCAGCGCGCTCTTAAGTGCGGCCAGCCCCTCAGCCAGTTGCCTGAGCAGGTTGGCATGCGCGCCCAACTGGTTCTGGTGCGTGTCAAAGCTGCCCAGTGTCAGCGTGATCACCGGCACGCCCGCCTTGCCGCGCTGCGAGGCCACCACCTGGCAGGCAGCCCGCACCGCGCTACCAAACCGGCCCTGCGGAAATTCGGTGCTGAAGTTGTACTTCTCCCCGCGCAGTCCCTGCGCGGCGACGCTCACATCGTTCTCCACCCGCAGCAGGTGCTGCAACGCAGGGTTGCCCGTCGCCTCGCGGGGCATGGCAAAGCGCGCCTGATTGACGAAAGCCTCCGGGTTATTGAGTGCGACGGCGCGCGCGCCAGCCAGCGGGCCGAAATCGTTGCTGCCGATCAAAACACCCTCAGCGGTGTAGTGGGCCTGCGCGCCAAAGCCAGCCTTCATGCCGCGCGTGACCCAGCCTTCATCAAGGTACTCTGCCGCCCTGGAGCCGGTCTCCCAGATCTCGATCGAGCGGAAGTGCGACAGGTTGGGCTGCGGATACCCCACGCCCTGCACGATGGCCAGCTCACCCTTCTCCCAAAGCGGCAGGGCCGCGTTCAACGCCGGATGCAGGCCGGTGCGTTCGTCCAGCTTCAGCACGTCGGCAGGCTGGATGGCGATGGTGTTGCGCACCTGGTAGTAAGTGGCGTCGGCATGGGGCACGATGGTGTTCAAGCCATCATTGCCACCCTTGAGCTCCACCAGCACCAGAATGCGGTCAGCGATGCTGGCCGGCCTCTGCGCGGCGGCCTGGGCCCAGCCCGGCGCATGGGCGGCAAGCAATGCGGCGCCGGTAGCGCTGGCAAACGAACTGAGGACGTGGCGGCGTTTCATGATGGGGCCCTGGGTGTTGCTGCGTGCTGTTACTTCAGCTGATAGGCCGGATCCAGCGTCAGTGCGCGCAAGTACGCAACGCCCACCGTGCCCGATGCAATGACCTGAGTCGGGGGCACAGCCAGCAGCGTGCGCGCCAGGCGCGCTTTGAGCGCATCAGGAGGCTCGCGGTCGATCAGGCCGCTGTACTCACCCTTCATCTCCGCAGACCTGAACAACTGCTCGGTAAACCGCTTGCGCTCCAGCAGGCTGGTGGCATTGACCCAGTCGGTGTAGCCCGGCCAGCCCTTGACGTTCGGTGGCACCAGCAGGTTTTGCCCCAGCTGTGCCGTTTTCAGCACCAGGGGCATGACGTCGGTATCGCTGAAGCCAAACTGCCGCACCGTTCCGACCACCAGGTCCACCGGGGACTTGATCAGGCTGCCGCGCTGCGAAGGCTCCCAAAAGGCATCGGACAGCAGCAAGTTTTTCAGCAGGGCAGCAATGTCGTAGCCGTCCGACTGAAAACGCTGCGCGATGCGCGCAAGTTCTGCCTGGTACGAGGCGTTTTCGGACACAGGCGAGACAAACTCCTTCCACAACTTGGCCGTGACAAAGCGTGCAGCCGCCGGTTGCACGAGCATCACGTCAAGCACGGCGTCGCCATCAAATTTGCCGGTCTGCCCGAGCACGGTCTTGCTGGCGCCGTCATGAAAAGCAGGCCTGAACCTGAAGGAAAAATCCTCGCGCTCAATGCTCCAGCCGGTGAAGGCGCGGGCCGCTTCCTTGATGTCCTGTTCGCTGTAGCCGCCGCCCTGTGACGCCTCGCCTAAAGTGAAAAGCTCCATCACCTCGCGGGCGAAGTTTTCGTTGGGCGCTTCCTTGCGGCTGTTGGCGCCGTCCAGGTAAACCAGCATGGCAGGGTCCTTGGCCACGCCGTGCAGCAGCGTGCGGAAATTGCCCAGGGCATTGGCACGCAGCAGCTCATGCTGGCGCCACATGGCCTGCGAGCGCACCACTTTTTGCTGTGAGGTGGCAAAGTGGTTGTGCCAGAACAGCACCATGCGTTCGGCCAGCGGCGCGGGCGACTCGATCATCTCCGTCATCCACCAAGTTTTGAGCTCCAGCCCTTCGCGCAGCTGCTGCTGACGCGCCGCCTGCTGCTCGTCTTTGGTCTTGAGATACGCGATGGGAATGGGCGCAGGCCCAGTAGCGAAAGCGGGCGCCTGGTGCTGCGGCCGGGCTGCCTTGGCACGCTCCACGATGTCACTCACCGCGCGTTGTGCGCTCTGCCCGGTGATGCGCTCGACCTCCGCATTTGTGGGGGTGAAGCCGGTCCGGACCAGCAGGTGGCGGGCCTGATCCTCGCTGAGTGTCTGGGGCGCTGCCTGGGCCACAACAGCCCACGCACACAGTGCCAATGCCACGCAGTGGCGCACGGCATTCATGGCTGGCCCTGGACGTCACGCATGTTGCGTAGACGGTGCTGGCGCAGGGCTTCCCGAAGCTCGGCGCGCTGTTGCACGGTGAGCTGCCGCTGCCCTGCGTTTGCATCATTGCGCTGCTGCAACATGTGGCGCAGGTCTGCACGGCGCTGGGCGTTATCGGGCTGGGCACCTGACTGCAAGGCAGGCTGCAAAGTTGGCTGGACTGCGGGCGCGGCTCCAACCGCAGCCGGCACAAGCGCCGCGATCAAAGCCGGCATCAAAGCAGGTACCAAGGTATGAGCAGTCCAGTGCAAAAGAAACGGTTTCATGACTTTTTCCTTCAGCTTCATCAACGATCACAGCGTGGCCTGCGTTCACATCCGCCATGTGAAGCCAACCCCCCTTGCGGCAACATGTGTAACAGTGTGTCAGGGGTGTCGGGAAAACACTGAAATCTGCTGGCGTGCCCCTCAAAATGGTCGCTGTTACATATTCACTTTGTGAGTGCCAATGACCCAAAACGCTACCCGTACAGACAAGATCCTCGTCGTTGACGACGACGCCCGCATTCGCGACTTGCTGCGCCGCTACCTCACCCAGGAAGGCTTTGAAGTCATCCTTGCTGAAGACGGCAAAGCTCTCAACCGGATCATGCTGCGCGACACCGCCGACCTGATCGTGCTGGACCTCATGATGCCCGGCGAAGACGGCCTGTCAATCTGCCGCCGCCTGCGCGCGGCCAACGACCGCACCCCCATCATCATGCTGACCGCCAAGGGCGAAGACGTTGACCGCATCGTCGGCCTTGAAGTTGGCGCGGACGACTACCTGGGCAAACCTTTCAACCCCCGCGAGCTTCTGGCCCGCGTGCACGCGGTGCTGCGCCGCCGCCCCATGCAGGAAGCGCCCGGCGCGCCGTCCAGCGACAACGAGGTTGTGGTGTTCGGCCCGTTCAGTTTCGACATGGGCGCCCGCACGCTGCACAAGAAGGGGGAGGAGCTGCCGCTGACCACCGGTGAATTTGCCATGCTCAAGGCCCTGGTGCGCCACCCGCGCCAGCCGCTGTCGCGCGAGAAGCTGGCGCAGCTGGCTCGTGGCCGCGAGTTTGAGCCCTTTGACCGCAGCCTGGACGTGCAGGTCTCACGCCTGCGCAAGCTGGTTGAAGTGGACGCTGCCGCGCCGCGTTATATTCAAACCGTATGGGGCGTGGGCTATGTTTTCGTGCCGGACGGTGCAGGCTGACAGGTTACAGCGCCAGCCTGCGGTGAGCAGGCCCCAATTAACCTGGCGGCGGACATTTCACATCAATAGGTGGTCTTTTGATCCAAGGGATAACAACAAGCCTGGACGTCACAGGGCCAGCGCCGCTGGAGACAACTCCCGCACCGATGGAGATGAGGCCCCGCGTAGGGCTGAGCCTGTTCTGGCGCACATTTTTCCTGCTCGCGCTGCTGCTGATCGGCAGCATCGTGGCCTGGTTGCAAACCTTTCGCGCGCTGGAGTTCGAGCCGCGCGCCATCCAGACGGCCAACCAGATCGGCTCGCTGGTCAACCTGAGCCGCGCGGCTCTGGTGCATGCCGACGCCATCGCCCGCGTCTCGCTCATCAAGACACTGGCCGAGACGGAAGGCGTGCGCATCGTGCCGCGCGAGCCCGGCGACAAATTCGAGGCGTTTGACTCTGACGCGCTGGACCAGCGCATTGCTGAAGAGCTCGCAACGCGGCTGGGCGCCTCCACGGTGGTGGCCAAAAGCGTGAACAAGGAAGATGGCCTGTGGGTCGGCTTTGGCATTGATGGCGACGCTTACTGGTTGCTGATCGACCGCGCCCGCTTCAACACGGTGGGCGGCAAGACCTGGCTGATCTGGCTGATAACCGCTGCTGCGTTGTCGCTGGCCGGCGCAGCGCTGATTGCACGGCTGATCAACCGGCCGCTCAAGCAACTTTCATTTGCCGCCAGTCGCGTGCGCGACGGCGACTTCGACGCCAGCCGGCTGGATGAAAAGGCCGTGACAAGCGAGATCCGCGAGGTGAACATCGGTTTCAACCGGATGGCGCAGCAGCTGGCCAAAATCGAGCAGGACCGCGCCGTCATGCTGGCCGGCATCTCGCATGACCTGCGCACGCCACTGGCCCGGTTGCGGCTGGAAACCGAGATGAGCGTGGCCGACATGGACGCGCGCAACCACATGGTGGCCGACATCGAGCAGCTGGACGCGATCATCGACAAGTTCCTCGACTATGCGCGGCCCGACCATGTGGACCTGCGGCCAGTGCTGCTCAACGAGGTGATCGACGCCTGCCTTTATGCAGTGCAGGACCACTTTGACATGCGCATCAACCTGGACATCACGCCGGGCCTGTATGTGCTGGCCGACGAGGTGGAGCTGGCGCGGGTGTTGTCAAACCTGATCGAGAATGCGCGGCGTTACGGCAAGACGCCCGAGACCGGCATTGCCGTCGTTGACATTGCAGCCAAGGCGCGTAACGACTGGGTGCTGCTGAAGGTGCGGGACCACGGCATGGGTGTGGCGGCCGAGACGCTGCCCAACCTGATCAAGCCGTTTTTTCGTGGGGACGCAGCGCGCACTGCGGCTACCGGTGCGGGTCTGGGCTTGTCGATCGTGGACAAGACGGTGCAGCGGATGGGCGGGATTTTTGCGTTGGCCAACACGACATCGGGTGGGTTGGCGGCGCACATCAAGTTGCAGAAGGCTCGGGCTGTCACTTGATTGGCGCTACCTGCAGTAGCAACACCACGGCGCGCGCCTCAATCGCCAGCCCTTGACCAACCGGTCCCAACTTCTCTGCGGTCTTGGCCTTCACATTCACCTGGTCCAGATGCAGACCAAGTGTTGCGCTGATGCGTTCTCGCATGGAAACAATGTGCGGCGCCAGTCTCGGTGCTTGCGCGATCACGGTACTGTCGATATTGCCGATGCCGTAGCCCTGTGCACGTACGCGGTTGGCGGCTTCAGCCAGCAGGACGATCGAGTCGGCACCCTTGAAGCGCGCGTCCGTGTCCGGGAAGTGCGTGCCGATGTCGCCCAGCGCGGCTGCGCCCAGCAGGGCATCTGTGATGGCATGGAGAAGCACGTCGGCGTCCGAGTGACCCAGGAGGCCGGCCGTGTGCGGTATCTCGACGCCGCCGATGATGAGCTTGCGGCCCGGCACCAGTGCATGCACGTCCCAACCCTCACCGATGCGAAAGGGCATCGTCATGCTCGACTCCTCAAAACAGCTTCAGCCAGGGCAAAGTCTTCGGGATAGGTCACCTTGAAATTTTGAGCCCCGCCCTCGACCAGGCGCGGCTTGAAGCCGGCAGCCTCCATCGCTCCGGCTTCGTCAGTGACCTGGTCCCCGGCCTTGTTCAGCGCCTCGATCAGCGCACCGATGGGGAACATCTGCGGCGTCTGCGCCAGCCACTTGTCGCTGCGATCAATGGTGGTAACGCTGCGGCCGTTTTGCTCGCGCTTGAGCGTGTCGGCCAGCTTGTGCGCCAGCAGGCCGCCAGCCTTGTCGTAGTGACAGGCGTCGATCAACGCGTCGATCTGCGCGGTCGTGACGAGGCAGCGCGCCGCGTCGTGCACCAGCACCCAGTCGGCAGGCTGTGCGCCCATTTCCACAAGCTGGTTCAGCCCATTCAGCACGCTCGCGGCCCGCGTGTCACCGCCGCAATCGGCAATGACAA
>JACMQX010000065.1 GCA_014376765.1 Ramlibacter sp.
CAAGCCGCAGACTTTGAGGCGCTGGTCATCACCGTGGACCTGGCCGTGGGCGGCAAGCGTGAGCGCGATTTTCACAACCAGTTCTCCGTTCCCTTTCGCATCACGCCTCGCAATGCGCTGGACTTTGCCCTGCACCCGCGCTGGTCGCTGGACCTGCTCAGGCGCGGGATCCCGGCTTTCGAGAATCTGCGCGGGCTCGAGATGGCCGCCAAGAGCGCGACGGCCATTGCTTCCTCTGTGGGGCGCAGCTACGACCCCGCCTTCGACTGGGACCGGCTCGCCCGCGTGCGCGATCGCTGGCCGCGCAAGCTGATCGTCAAGGGCGTGTGCCGGGGCGACGATGCCCTACGCCTGGTCGAGATGGGCGTCGATGCCCTGGTCGTCTCCAATCACGGCGGCCGCCAGCTGGACGGCGCCATCGCCACATTGGACGCCCTGCCCGGGGTGGTGCACGCCGTGGGCGGCCGCATTCCCGTGCTGCTTGACGGCGGCATTCGCCGCGGCACCGACGTGGCCAAGGCGATGGCCCTGGGCGCCAGCGGCGTGTTGCTCGGCCGCGCCACGCTGTTCGGTGTTGCCGCAGGGGGCGCCGCCGGTGCCATGAAAGCGCTGGACATCCTGCGCGACGAGTTTGTGCGTACGCTGCAACTGTGCGGCTCGCCTCAACCGCAGGGCCTCACCCGGGACCTGCTTGGAACTTTCAATACCTACAAGGAGACAACATGAACATCTACAAACGCGCAGCCCTTGCCGCTGTGGCCTGCATGGCCGCCATCGGCCCTTTTGCTGTGCATGCGCAGGACTATCCCAGCAAGCCCATCAAGTTTGTGGTGGGCTACGCCGCCGGCGGGCCAACCGACGTGATTGCGCGCATTCTGGGTGTGGAGATGGGCAACTTCCTGGGCCAGCCGGTGTTGGTGGAGAACCGCGCGGGCGCCAACGGCAACATCGGCACCGAGTCCGTCGCGCGCTCTGCGCCGGACGGCTACACGCTGATCGTCAACACCCTGTCGCACAATGTGAACCCGCTGCTCAATGCGGCCATCGTCAAGTACGACCCGGTCAAGGACTTCACGCCTGTCGGGCTCGCGGTGATCCTGCCGCAGGTGCTGGTGGTCGCCCATGAGGCGCCTTACCAGACTCTGGACGACCTGATCAAGGCGGCCAAGGCCACGCCGGGCAAGGTCAGCTATGGCTCGGCCGGCGCCGGTGGTTCGGCGCATTTGGCCGCAGAATTGCTGGCGCTCAAATCCAGGGCGAAAATGACGCACATCCCGTTCAAGGGCAACGCGCCCGCGCTCACCGAAGTGATGTCGGGGCGGGTCAGCTTCATGTTCTACCCGATGATTGGCGTGTCCAGCTTCGTCAATGAAAAGAAGCTGCGCATCCTGGGCGTGACGACCGCCGCCAGGCACCCGGACTACCCAGCCGTGCCCACCATGGCTGAGGCGGGTTACAAGGGTTTTGAAGCCTACGTCGGGCCAGTTGGCTTTCTTGCTCCCGCCGGCACGCCTGCGTCTGCTGTACAGAAGCTGAGCATTGCCTTGCGTGCCGCCCTGGCCAAGCCTGAAGTGCGCGAGAAGCTGCGCGGCCTGGGTGCTGTGGTCGTGGGTTCATCAGCCGACGAATACCGCGAATGGCTCAAGGGCGATGCCCAGCGCTGGGCCGAACTCATCAAGACGGCGCAGATCAAGGCCGAGTGACGGCAGCGCGTTTGCGCGGCCGCACCGGCGCAGGCGGCTGCGCTGTCACCGTAGCCGCCTGCGACCAGTCCGGCGGATGGGACGCCCATTCCTTCAAAAACTCCAGCAGCGCGCGCACCCGCACCGGCATGTTGCGCCGGGTCGAGAACACGGCGTAGATGTCCAGCTCCTGCGGCGTGCGGTCCGGCAGCACCACCTGCAAGGCGCCGCTGCGCAGTTCCTCGCTCACCATGTAGCGCGGGTGCACCGAAATGCCCGAGCCAAGCAGTGCCGCCTGCTTGAGTGCTTCCCCGATGTTGGACCGCACCGTGCCGCGCACCCGCACATCCTCTGGCGGCTCGCCCGCAAAGCGCCAGAAGCCGGCCGACGACTTGATCGTGTGCACCAGGCAGTTGTGCAGGTGCAGCTCCTTCACCGTGGCCGGCATGCCCGCGCGCTTGAGGTAGGCGGGGGAGGCCACCAGCACCTGGGGGGCCTTCATCAGCGGGTAGGCGATATAGGCAACGTCCTCCAGCTTGGGAGCGATCCGGATGGACAGGTCCAGCGCGGACGCCACCAGGTCGGTGCGGCCGTCGTCAAGAACCACCGTGACCTCGATGTCCGGATAGCGCTCGGTAAACCTTGCGACCACTGGAATCAGGTGATGGATGCCGAACGCAGGCGGCGTACCGACGCGGATGGTGCCGCGCGGCAGGTGCGCCGAATCGCGCACGTCGGCCTCCAGCCGTTCGTAGCGTTCCAGCAGCTCCTGCGCCGCTTCGAGCACGCGCGTTCCGGCCTCGGTGACGCTTACCTGTTTGCTGTTGCGGTTGAGCAGCTGGGAGCCCACGCTCGTCTCCAGCCAGGCCACGTGCTTGGTCACGGTGCCCTTTGAGAGCGACAGGTGCGAGGCGGCGCGCACGAAGCTGCGGCAGCGCGCCACTTCAGAGAACACTTGCAGGCAGCGAAGGCGATCCATGGTCCAGCTCCGTTTCTTGTTTGGAAACGCCAGATTACCAAAGTCGCGGCGCGGGCCGGCGGGCTTGATCCTAAACTGGGAAGTATGAGTTACCCCAACGTGCCACCGGCGCTTGTCATTGAACTGACGCAACGCCTCAATGCGTTCTTCAGCCACCTGGACAACCGCCGTTATGCCGACGTGCTGAAGCTGTTCCTGCCGCAAGGCCGCTGGCTGCGCCAGGCCAGGTGGCTGGAGGGCAGGGAGGCTATTCTCACCGCGCTTGAAGCCCGGCCCGCGTCCATGAAGGTGCGACATGTGATCAGCAACATCGTGGTGACGCAGCCCGCTGCAGACGAGGCGCATGTCGAGGCCTGCATGACGGCCTACCGCCAGCTTGAAGGCGAAGCGGCCAGCCTGTTTCGCATCAACCTTGTCACGAACGTGTTCCGGCTCGATGCGGGCGCCTGGATGCTGGCCGAGCAGCAGTTGCTGCCCGAATTCGACTTCACTGCCACGCCATGAGCTTCCATCCATTCATCCAGCAAACCCCGGCGATGAAGACCATCGCCCGCGAAGGCGCTGTTGACAGCCTGGGCGCTGAACTCGCGTTGCTCCGGGCACGCAGGCCTTTGCTGGTTTGCAGCGCCAGCGTGCTGCGTTCGCCCTTGTATGAGCGTGTGACAAAGCAGCTGGAAGGCCTGGCCGTGTTATCGGCCGGAGCCATCCCCGCGCATTCATCCGCAGAACTGGTGGAGCAGCTGGCTGCCGAAAGCGCCAGGCACCAGGTCGACGTGATCATCGCCGTGGGCGGTGGCAGCTGTTCAGACACGGCCAAAGCCGTCGCCTTGCTGATGGCAGAAGGCGGGCGGCTGGCGGACCACGCCACTCGCTTCACGCCGCCGGCAGACCTGTACGCGCCGCTGTTGCTGCAGCCCAAGCTGCCCATCGTCACGATCCCCTGCACAGCGTCGGGTGCCGAGGTCACCTCCAGCCTTGGCATCCGCGCGGCCGACGGCAGCAAGCTGCTATTTACCGACCCGCAACTGGCAAGCCGGGTGGTGTTGCTGGACCCGCAGGCCAACCTGGATGTGCCTGTCGCGCTGATGCTTTCCACCGGCATGAACGGGCTGGCGCATTGCGTGGAAGGCCTCTACTCCAAGGTGCGTTCTCCCCTGGCCGAAGTGCTCGCCATCGACGGCATAGCCCGGTTTGCGCGCGTTCTGCCAGCCGTGCGGCGCAACCCGGGTGACGTGGTGCAGCGCGGCGAGCTCATGCTGGCTGCACACCTCTCGGGCCTGGTGCTGGTGAACGCGCGCACCTGCCTGCACCATGCCATCTGCCACGCCATTGGCTCGGTCACGGGCGTGGGGCATGGCGACGCCAATGCGGTGATGCTGCCGCACGCGCTCAGCTTCAACTTTGAGTCGGTTCAGCCGCAACTCGAACGGGCTGCTGTTGCGTTGGGGCGCGGCAGCGACTTCATCGCCGGGCTGCGTGAGCTGGCCGCTGAACTGGGCGTTCCCACCCGCTTGCGCGACATTGGCGTGCCGCATGAATCGCTAACGCGCATCGCCACCAAAACGCTGGGCGAGCGCGGTTTGTTCTTCAACCCTCGCACTGTGCGCAACGCGGATGAAATGCTCGCGTTGCTGGAACAGGCCTGGTAGCCCCCACACTTTTTCTCTGGAGCCACAACACCATGGATTTCACAATCACACCCACCGGCGCCACTCTCGGCGCCCGCGTTGAGGGCCTTGACCTGTCAAAGCCCCTGCCGGATAAAACCTTCCAGACCCTGGTGCAGGCCCTTGGCCGCCATGGCGTGTTGAAGTACCCGAAGCAGAACCTCAGCTCGCAACAGCTGCGGGATTTTGCAGGGCGCTTTGGCGAGCTGGAAATCAACGTGGCCAACGCCTACCAGGAACCGGGGCTGCCCGAGGTGATGATCCTGTCGAACATGAAGCAGGACGACAAGCCGCTGGGCCTGGCTGATGCCGGGCAGGACTGGCACACCGACATGTCCTACAGCAACATGATTGCGTTCACCAACGTGCTCTACGGCATCACCATTCCCCGGCGCGACGGCAAGTCGCTGGGCAACACCGAGTTCTGCAACATGCATGCAGCCTATGAAGGCCTGCCGGCTGAGTGGAAGGAGCGGCTGGAAGGCAAAACCGCCACGCACGACTTCAACAAGTTCTGGGAAATGATGCGGCGCGAGCGCGGCAGCGCGCGCCCCCCGCTCACACCCGAGCAGCGTGCAGCCAAGCCGCCGGTGTCGCACCCCCTGTTCATGACGCATCCGATCACCGGGAAACGCGTGCTGTATGCCAACCCCGGCTACGCCATCCGCATCAATGAAATGTCCGAGGCCGACAGTGATGCGGCGCTGGCCTTCCTGTTCGAACACCAGACCCAGCCGCAATACCGTTTTGCCAACCAGTGGGAAGAGCATGACCTCCTGATGTGGGACAACATGGGCACCATCCACAACGCAGTGGCCGATTACTTGCCCCATGAACACCGCTTCATCAAACGCTGCCAGGTGGCGGCCACGCGGTTCTTTCATGCAGATGGCACGCCGCGCGAGACAGCGCCGGCTACCGCCTGATCGCAGCGTCATGAAATTTGTCAGCTATGAAGGCGAGCGTGCCGCAGGCAGTGGATCAACCAGCCGCCGCACCGGGGTGGTTCATGACGGCCATGTGATGGATGTGAGTGACCTGATCGAGGCACTGCCTCTTTCCAGCGAGGCTGCTGGCGCACTTGCCCAACGCGGCATTGCGTGCGCCACGGGCGGCATGCTGCGCTGGTTGCAGGCCGGCGAGGCAGAACGCGCTGCCCTGGCTGCAAGCATTCGCGAACGGCTGGGCGCCGGTACTGCAACACTGCCTGCCCTCGGGTCCCTCAAGCTTTATCCGCCTGTTTCCCGGCCCGGCAAGATCGTAGGCGTGGGCCGCAACTACGCCGACCATGCCAAAGAGACTGGCGTCGCCCCGTTTGAAAAACCACGCATCATCTTCAAAGTGCCTTCGTCGGTCACGGGCTCGGGCGCTATGGTGCCCAAGCCTGCGCTGGTGCAGAAAATGGACTTTGAAGGTGAACTGGGCGTAGTGATCGGCGCCTTCGCCTCGGCGGTGACGCCGCAGGACGCGCTGCGCCACGTAGGCGGCTACACGCTGCTCAACGACCTGAGCGCGCGCGAATTCCAGTTTGACATCACACCGCCGCAAACCACTTTTGCCAAAAGCATGGACGGCTTTTGCCCGATCGGCCCGGCCCTGGTCACGGTGGATGAAGTGCCCGACCCGCAGGCGTTGCGCCTGCACACACATGTGAACGGGGCGCTGGTGCAGGACGCCACCACGGCCGACATGCTGTTCCCGGTGGCGGTGCTGATCAGCTACATCAGCCAGTACATGACGCTGGAGCCCGGCGACGTGATCGCCACCGGCACACCGGCAGGCATAGGCGCATTCCGCACGCCGCCGGTTTGGTTGGCCAAGGGCGACCGCGTGGAAGTGTCCATCGAGCCACTGGGCGTGCTGGTCACCGTCATCGGCTAGGCGAGGTACCAGTCGCAGGTAAAAATTGTCTGCAATTACGGTCACTATATAGTTTAGGACTAGAATTACAGACATGAAGCGCAACGAAACACCTTTGATGAACCCTGCGCGGCTGGAAGAAGCCCGGCAGCTGGGGGAGAGGCTTGCGCGCCTTCGGACTGCACGCCGTATCCGGCAGGTGGATGCAGCCGCTCGCGCGGGGATTTCCCGCTCCACTGCTGTCTTGCTTGAAAAGGGCGACCTCAGCCGTACCCAGGCGCAAATACTGCGTTATCTGGACGCCATTGCGCCGGGAGTGAGCCTGTTGTCCCTCCTGAAAGAAGACGACCCCTCGCTCCAGGCGCTGGCCGCCCGGGAGACGACGCAGCGTGTGCGTGAACTGGGCAAAGCCGAGCTGCAGCGTCTGGATTTCTGATGGCGCGCAAGAAAGCGGAGGTCTTCGTCTTCAGCCACCTTGCGTACGCAGATGGCAACCGCTTCGTCCCGTCGGGCATCCTGGGCCTGACAGAGACTGACGGCGCAACTGTCCAGAATCGCGAACTTGCCTGCGAGTTTGCTTACGGCACAAGATACCTTCAGCGCAAGGAGGCCTTCGAGCTAGACCCCGTGAGCCTGGCATTCGGCGAGCCGGAGGCAATCAAGGGCAAAGTGCTGTATCCCGTCAATGGACTGGGCGAGTTCGGTGGCATTCGCGACGCCGCTCCCGACGCCTGGGGGCGCAGGGTCATCGAAGCGAGACTGAAAGCGCCCGCCAATGGTTTGCTGGAGGTTGAGTATCTGCTGCATGCCGGTGGGGACCGGGTAGGGGCCCTGGACGTTCGAAAGCAGCAAGCCAGCCCGGACTCCACATCCGCGAGCGACCTGCATTCGCTGCAGTACGTGTTGCAGGCGGCTGAAGCCGTGGACAACGGCGCAGCAGTGCCGGCGAACCTGGAAACTTTCCTCGGTGCCGGCCCATCGGCCGGTGGCGCTCGACCGAAAGCTTCAGTTCGCGACGAAGAAGGCGCACTGTGGCTCGCCAAGTTCCCGGCCAGGAATGACACGTTCGATGTCGCGAGAGCTGAGTTGTGCACTCTTGAACTTGCGCGGCGCTGTGGCCTGACGGTCCCCGAAGTCCGGTACATGGACATCGGCGGGCGCGCAGTCATGCTCATTCGCCGATTTGACCGTTACTGGGCGCAGCCAGGTCAGGACTTGCCCGAAGGAGCCCTGCACGACACCCGGCCTGCAAACGGGGCGGTGGAGGGGCGGTTGCCATTTGTCAGTGGGCTCACGCTGGTGGGGTGCCGCGAGTTGGAGTCACCTGACAAAGCGTACTCAGACCTCGGGCAAGCCATTCACAAATATGTGCACCCCAGCCGCATCCGGGCCGATGGACAGGAGATGTTTGCCCGCATGGTGCTCAACATCTTCGTGACCAACGACGACGACCATCTGCGCAATCATGGGTTCGTGCGGGACCCTGGTGTGGATGGTTGGGTGCTCAGCCCTTTGTACGACGTCGTTCCCAGGCCGGTGTTTGCAAGCGAGCGCCGGCTGCACCTGGGCGTTGGCGCGCAGGGAAAGCTCGCCACCCTGGACAACGCGCTCACGCACTACGCTGCGTTTGTGCCTGCGCGACCCCATGCGGTAGGGATCATGCTCAGGGTCTGGACTGAGGTGCGGCAGTGGAAGATCTGCTTTGAGGCGCATGGTGCCGATGGCAAGCTGCTGGACCAGCTCACGCGAGCCTTCAGGGACATCAGCGAGGTTGCTTCGCCGCAGCTTGAGGCCGAGATTCGAAAGCAGGTTGCTTGGCCATAAGCCGCACCGCACGTACGCCGAGCTTGCGCGCTTCATCAAGCAACAGAACCGATGAAGCGACGGCAATCGCAACCCCCCAGTCTGCCCAGGCCATGCCCGTGGTGCCGAAGATGCGGGAGGCCGGTGCCCAATGCACGGCCACCACCTGAAACCCCAGGGTGCAGACCAGCGACAGCCACAGCAGCCGGTTTTTGAAAAAGCTGGCATTGAAGGCGGAGCCCAGTTCGTTGCGTGCATTGAAGACGTTGAAAAACTGGAACAGGACAAAGGTGGTGAATGCCAGAGTCAACGCCCGTGCTTCACTGCCGGTGCGCATGCCGTAGTAAAGAACCGCCAGCGTGCCCACCATCATCGTCGCGCCGTAGGCAAAGATGCGCAGCACGCGGACCAGCGGCAGGACCGGTTCGTTGCGTGAGCGCGGAGGCTCATCCATGATCCCGGGACGTGCGGCGTCAAGCGCCAGCGAGACCGCCGGAGGCCCGTCCATGATGATGGCCACCCACAGAATCTGCAGGGCCGTGAAGGGCTCGGGCAGGCCCACAAGCGGTGCGAAAAATACGGTCAGGATCGCTCCGACCGTCGTCGAGAGCTGGAAGCGGACGAACTTCAGGATGTTGTCGTACAGCGCGCGTCCGTGCCGCACGGCGCTGACGATAGTGGCGAAGTTGTCATCGGTCAGCACCATGGTGGCGGCTTCCTTGGCAACGGCCGTGCCACTGATGCCCATGGCGACCCCGATGTCTGCCTGCTTCAACGCAGGCGCGTCGTTGGCGCCATCCCCCGTCATGGCCACTACATGTCCCCTGGACTGCAAGGCCCGCACGATCTTCACTTTGTGCGCGGGCGACACGCGGGCAAACACGGCGATTTCATCAACCGCTGCGGCCAGCTGCACCGCATCCATGCGGTCGAGTTCTGCGCCCGACACTGCGCGCCCCTGCAGCCCCAGCTCCCCTGCAATGGCAGACGCAGTTGTCTGGTGATCGCCGGTGATCATCTTCACCGCAATGCCCGCCTGACGGCATTCAGCGATGGCCTGCTTCGCCTCCGCGCGCGGCGGGTCCATCAGTCCGATCAGGCCGAGAAACGTCAGGTCGCCGACCCAGGCGGCCAGGTCGACGTTCGCATCGAAGCCAGCGGCAGGCACGGTGCGCGATGCGATCAACAGCCCGCGCAGGCCGCGCTGCCCCAGTGCCAGATAGTCCGCATCGATCTGCCTTCTTGCCGACGCGGAAAGTGGCTGGGCAGCGCCGGCAACGCGCCAGTGCGCACAGCGTGCCAGCAACACATCCGGCGCGCCCTTCACGAACACCTGGATCTGGTCCCCATCGGTATGGAAGGTCGCCATGAACTTGTGCGCCGAATCGAACGGCAGCTCTGCCAGACGCGGCAAGTCACGGTCCACCTGCTCGCGTGTGATGCCGCCCTTGGCGCCGAGCACCAGCAGTGCAGCTTCCATCGGGTCACCGATCACCTTGCCTTCTGCGACCCGGCTGTCATTGCAAGCGACCATCGGGACGAGCAGGGGCTGCAGGTCAGGCTCACCGCCGTTGCCGGCAGCCGGCTTGATCGTGCCGTTCGGCCCATAGCCTTCGCCAGACACTTCGAAGCGCAGGCCTTCAAAGTCGACAGTGCGCGCCGTCATCTGGTTGAGCGTCAAGGTGCCTGTCTTGTCCGAGCAGATGACCGTCGTGCAGCCCAGCGTTTCCACGCTAGCCAGCCGCTTCACGATCGCATGCTGGCGTGCCATCTTGTGCATGCCCAGTGCGAGCGTGACGGTGACGACCACAGGCAGTCCCTCCGGCATGGCTGCAACTCCTAGCGCAATGGCGTCCAGCACGATGTCCACGAGGCCAGCGCCACGCAGGTACTGAAGGAATGACAGCAATGCCACCAGTGTCAGGGCAATGGCGCCCAGCCGCTTGGCAAGCCGGTCAAGCTGTACTTGTAGCGGCGTGGGGACCTCTTCCGTTGCCGCCAGCTCCTGAGACAGACGGCCCATTTCAGTGTGCACGCCGGTTGCAGTGACGATGAGCTCGGCACGTCCGCGGGTGAGCAGTGTGTTCATGTACGACAGGTTGAAGCGGTCGCCCAGCGGCGCGTCAGCCGCCACCTGAAGCTCCGCCTGCTTTTCTGCCGGTTGGGATTCACCTGTGAGGGACGACTCGTCGATCTCCAGCCTGGCCGCAAAGCTGAGACGGCCGTCGGCTGCCACCTTGTCGCCTGCCTCCAGCAGCAAGACATCGCCAGGCACAACAGCGTCGGCGCTGATCACCTGGCTGATGCCGTCGCGGCGGACCCGGGCGCTGCCAGGCAGCATGGCCTTGAGGGCATCAATACTGCGCTCGGCCCGGTACTCCTGATAAAAGCCCACGAGCGCATTGATGACGACCACCGCCAGAATGACCACCGCATCCTTGATGCTGCCAACGACCGCCGCCAGCACAGCGGCCCCGATGAGGATCAGGATCAGGATGCTGCGGAACTGCGCCAGGAATACACGCCAGCGCGAACGGGGCGGCACCTCCGGCAGCCGGTTGGGGCCATGCCGCGCGAGGCGTTCAAGCGCCTGCGCGCTGGTGAGCCCTGCCTCCGGGCGCACCTCCAGCAGTTGCGCGACGGCGTCGGCGGTCAGCGTGTGGGCGGCGATGGCTGGCGTAGCGGCCGTCACGGCCCTTGCCTCATGCGGCAGCAGCTGCTGCCGCATGCCCGGGCGCGGCATGGCACTTCTGCGTCCGGGGCCAACAAGGCGTGGCGGACGGCATCCAGCGACGGCCCCGAGCCGTCAACCGGGAGAAGAATTTTCATGGGTGATCTGAAGCCTCGATGATCACTTTGAGCGCCTTGGTATCTGAAGCCCGGCCGAAGGTGTCATAGGCCTGCAGAATGTCGGCGAGCTTGAAGTGGTGGGTGATGAGTTGCTTTGCGTCGATGCGCCGGGACTGCACGGTCTTGAGCAGCATCGGCATTGACACCGTGTCAACCAGGCGGGTCGTGATCGTTATGTTGTGCGACCAGAGGCGCTCCAGGTGCAGGTCGACCTTGACGCCGTGCACGCCCACGTTGGCGATGGTCCCGCCGGCGGTCACGATGTCCTCGCACAGCGTGAAAGTTGCTGGAATGCCCACCGCCTCGATCGCAGTGTCGACACCGCGCCCGCCAGTCAGCGCCATGACCTGCTGCGCTGCGGTTCCATCCGCACTGTTCACTATGGCCGTGGCGCCGAAACGCATGCCGACAGCCAGGCGGTTGTCGTCCAGGTCGATCATGATGATCTGCGAGGGTGAAAACAGCTGCGCCGTGAGCAGTGCCGCCAGCCCGATCGGGCCCGAGCCGACGATGGCCACGGTGGAGCCCGGCTGGACTTTTCCGTTGAGTACGCCGCATTCGAAACCAGTCGGCAGGATGTCGCTCAGCATGACCAGCGCCTCTTCATCTGCACCATCCGGTATCGGGTACAGGCTGGTGTCCGCATGGGGAATCCGGACGAACTCGGCCTGTGTGCCGTCGATGCTGTTGCCAAGGATCCAGCCACCGGTGGTGCAGTGCGAGTACATGCCCTTGCGGCAATACTCGCAGCGGCCGCAAGCGCTGATGCAGGAGATAAGCACCCTGTCGCCCGGCTTGAAGGTGACGACCCCCGGGCCTGCGGAATCAATGACGCCAACGCCTTCATGGCCGAGCGTGGTGCCGGGCTTGCAGGTCGGCACGTCCCCCTTGAGGATGTGCAGGTCGGTACCGCAGATGGTTGTTTTGGTGATGCGGACAATCGCATCGGTAGCGCTCTGGATGACGGGCTTGGCGCGCTCATCCAGCTGCTTCCGGCCGGGGCCGTGGTAGACGAGAGCTTGCATGGGGAAGTCCTTTGGGGGTTAGAGATTCAGCGCAAGGAATACCGTGTCGTCGCTGGCTCGGGAGGGAGAAGGCACAGCTTCAAAGCCCAGAGATCCGGCCAGCTTGCGCATCGCTTCGTTCTCCCGCAAGACATGGCCAACCATGCGCTGCGTCTGGCGGCCTGAAAGGAAGGCGATCATCTTGCGCATCAGCACGTGCCCGAGGCCACGCGCCTTCAGATCGGATCGCACGATGACGGCGAATTCAGCGTCAATGTTGTCGGGGTCGATGACAGCGCGCACCACACCGAGGGTCTGGCTGGTTCCATCTGACAGGCTGCGCACGGCAATAAAGGCCATCTCGCGTGCGTAGTCGATCTGTGCAAAGCGGGCCAGTTCACTGCGAGGCAGTTCCCTGCGAACGCTGAAGAAGCGAAGCCGCAGATCCTCTGGCTGCAAGGCCTCGGTGAACGACCGGTGCTGGGCTTCGTCCTCAGGGCGAATGGGCCGGATCAGGATCGCCTCGCCGTTCCATTGAACGGTTTCTGCGAGTTCGGCCGGGTAGGGCGTGATGGCGAAGCGCGCCGCGCCCGCCTCCTGCTTGCGGCTGACGCGCAGGCGTGCATCGAGCGCAATCACGCCTTCGTGGTCCGCAAGAAGCGGGTTGATGTCAAGCTCGGCCAGCTCCGGCAGGTCGGCCAGCATCTGCGACAGCGCGATGAGCACATCGCAGATAGCGTCCAGTTTCGCCGGCGGATGGTCGCGGTAGCCGGCCAGCAACTTTGCCACCCGCGTGCGGGAAATGAGTTCACGGGCCAGCACGCGGTTAAGCGGCGGCAAGCCAATCGCGCGGTCGGCCATCACTTCCACGGCCGTGCCGCCGTGACCGAACAGCAGTACCGGGCCGAAGAGCGGATCGATGCTCGCGCCCAGGATCAACTCCTGCGCCAGCGGGCGCGTGACCATGGCTTGTACCGTCAAGCCGGTGATGCGGGCTTGCGGTTTCAACGCGCGCACGCGTGTCAGCATGCTTTGTGCAGCCTCACGCAACTCCGCTTCATCGCGCAGGTGCAGGTGGACACCGCCAACGTCTGACTTGTGGCTGATGTCCGGGGACAGGATCTTGATCGCCACGGGGTAGCCGATCTCGTGCGCGGCCTTCGCCGCTGCATCGGCAGCAGGCGCCACTGCGACGGTTGGCACAACGGGTATCCCATAGGCCCCAAGCACCGCTTTGGCTTCGAGTTCATCGAGCATGTCCCGGCCCGAAACGAGTGCGCCCATGATGATGGCGCGTGCCGTAGCCACATCAGCCGGGCCGTTTTCGCTGGCCGTTGGTGCTTCGAGCAGCAGGGCCTGGTTACGGCGGTAGGTGGACAGCATGCCAAAGGCACGCACGGCCTCCTCGGGGGTGCTGTAGTCGGGAATGCCGGCATCCTCGAAGATGCGGCGCGCTCCGGCCACCGCCTCGTCGCCAAGCCAGCACGCCATCACGCGGCCGGGCGCCTGCCGGGCGATGGGGGCACAGGCGCGGGCGATGTCGTCACTGCGCACGATGGCCGTGGGTGCGTGCATGAAAAGCACCGCGCCGCTGCTGCGGTCGGCCAGCAAGGCCTGCAGCGTGTCGGTGTAGCGCGCCACCGGTGCGTCGCCAATGATGTCGATGGGGTTGCCGCGCGACCAGGTGTGCGGCAGCACAGCATCGAGCTTGGCCAGCAGCGATTCGCTCAATTCCTGCAGCGGGATGCCCGCCAAAGCTGCTGCATCGGCCGCCATCACACCGGCGCCGCCCCCATTCGTCATCATCGTGAGCGCCTCGTCGCGGCTGCCGCCAAAGCGCGCAAGCGTTTCGGTCGCCATGAAAAGGTCCTGCAGGGTATCGACGCGGAGCATGCCTGCACGCCTGATCGCTGCGTCAAAGACGATGTCGGAGCCCGCCAGCGCACCGGTATGTGAGGCAGCAGCCTTCAGCCCGTTACCGGCGCGGCCAGCCTTCACCACGATCACCGGCTTGTTGCGAGCTGCGGCCCTGGCGGCGGACATGAACTTGCGCGGCGCTTCGATAGATTCGATGTACAGCAGGATCGCCCGCGTCCTGGCATCGCCAGCCAGGTAGTCGAGCAGGTCGCCAAAGTCCACGTCGGCCCGCTCGCCAAGCGACACCATGTAAGAAAAGCCAATGCGCCGGGACCGGGCCCAGTCAAGGACCGCTGTCACCAGCGCGCCCGATTGCGAAACAAACGCGACCTCTCCGGGCAGCGCATTGGCATGCGCAAAGCTCGCGTTCAACCCCACGTGCGGGCTGAGCAGGCCCAGGCAATTCGGGCCCAGCACGCGAAGCAGGTGGGGCTGGGCCGCTGCGAGCATCGCAGCTTTCTGCTCCGGGCTCAAACCTGCGGTCATGACGATGACTGCGCGAGTGCCCAGGCGCCCCAGTTCCTCGATCAGCATGGTCACGGTCGCCGGTGGCGTGCAGATCAGCGCGAGATCGGGTGCAGCTGGCAGATCCGCCGGCCGCGCGAAGATGGCGATGTCGCCCAGCTTCTTGTGCTTGGGGTTCACACCGTAGAGCGTACCTGTGAACTGGCCGGCTTGAAGATTGGCCCACACCGTGGCCCCAACGCTGCCTGCGCGGGTCGATGCACCAATAACGGCAATGGATGTTGGCTCCAGGAGCTGATCGAGATTCCGGATGCTCATGGGCTCGCTTTACAGGACTGCACAAACGAAAACCGTTAGGCAGCAACGACAGTGCGCTCGAAGGGCCAAAAGGTCGGTGCGATGACCGACATAGCGGCGTAATGGAATGCGTCACGACAAAACAGTTGCAACCTACGTCGATGCGAATGGCCCTACTGGGTTCCGCGGTTTCGGGCAAGGCCCCTATCGAAACATCATTCAATGCCTATGCTTGACAAAATTACTCAAGTATCCGTTCTATAAAGAAAGTTTTCACAGCAACCGTTCCCAAGCGGATCACGCTATGCCACCGGTCGGGAACGAATTGAAAGAATCCAAAGGCATTTTGTGAAAGTCGTCTGGGGCTACCGGCGCGCACATTTTCAAACAAGGAGTTCAACAAATGACCATGACACTGACTAAACGAGCCGCCACTCAGATCCAGCGCCAGCTCGACAAGCGCGGCTCGGGCATCGCGCTGCGAATCGGCATCAAGAAAGTGGGATGCACCGGGTTAGCCCACACGTTCGAGCTTGCCGATGAGGTTCGGCCTTACGAACACAGCTTCGAGTCGCACGGCGCACGCATCCTGGTCGATCCCGAGAGCCTGATGGTTCTCGATGGCTCCCACATCGACTTCGTCACCGAAGGCCTGACGCAACGCTTCAAGTTCGACAACCCAAATGTGGACCACGAGTGC
>JACMQX010000066.1 GCA_014376765.1 Ramlibacter sp.
GCAGGCCAAGGCCCAGGAAGAAAAGATTGCCAAGGAACGCCAGGCCAAGGAAGCGTCCACGCGTGTGGCCGAGCTGTCCAAGAACATCAGCGAACTGAGCCGCATCGGCGGCGCATCGAGTGCAGCCGGCACGCCGTCTGCTGGCGCCAGCGCTCCCAAGGGTGGTGTCAACCTGCCAGCAGGATCGATTTCGCCTGCCAGTGCGCCCAAACCCACGGCAGCCGTCGTGGCCGCGCCGGCACCGGTGGTTGTTGCGTCCGCGCCGCGTCCAGCACCGGCGCCCGCTCCTGTTGTAGCAGCTCCGCCTGCAGCGGTCGTAGTTGCCAAGCCGGCCAGTGCACCGGCACCCGCGCCGGTGGCTGCCGCCCCTGCACCTGCTCCAGTACCATCCGTTGCTGCGCCCGCATCGGCCGCATCGGCCGCAGTCGCCCCTGCCGCTGCTGCAGTGGCTGCTTCCTCGCCCGCACCTGCTGCTGCATCATCTGCCAGCGCTGCTGTTGCCAGCGCATCCAGCGGCGCCATGTCGGCGTCCAGCGCGGGCATGGCAGCATCCCCACCTGGCGCCGGCGCATTGGCTGCCGCAAGCAAACCGGCTGTCAAGGCGCCCGTCGCGCCGCCACCGCCGCCGCCCGAGCCGACCATCGTCGAACAGTTGATGGAGAACCCGCTCATTCCTGGGGCGGCAGTCCTGCTTCTGGCACTGCTCGCCGGGTTTGGCTTCTACCGCGTCCGGCAGCGTCGCCGCTCCACTCAGGTGGACAGTTCTTTCCTTGAGAGCCGGTTGCAGCCCGACTCGTTCTTTGGCGCCAGCGGCGGCCAGCGTATTGATACCAATGAAGGCGGGGCAACGGGCTCGTCGATGGTCTACTCGCCCAGCCAGCTTGATGCCGCAGGCGATGTCGACCCGGTGGCAGAAGCCGACGTGTACCTCGCTTATGGCCGCGACCTGCAGGCCGAAGAAATCCTCAAGGAGGCCATGCGCACCAACCCGTCTCGGGTAGCGATCCATGGCAAGCTGCTTGAAATCTATGCGAAGCGGCGCGACGGCAAAGGCTTCGAAGTCGTGGCAGCGGAAGCATTTGGGCTGACCCATGGCGACGGCCCTGAGTGGGAACACATCTGCGAGCTCGGCCGCGAACTGGACCCCTCCAACCCCATGTACCAGCCGGGCGGCCAGCCTGCTCCGCGTCCTGGCGCTGTGGCGGCCGCAGCTGCGGGTAATGGCTTTGCAACGAGCACCGTTCCGCAGTCCATCCAGCCCGAACTGTCAGAGTTACCGGCGCCTGTTGACCTGGACCTTGACCTCGATTTTTCGTTGGGCGACGAGCCCGTTGCAACGCCGGCGGCTGCTTCAGCCCCCGTGGCGTCTGAACAGACTGTGGCCATGAAGTCCATCGCCACGCCCCCGCCGTCACTGGACATGGACTTTGGCTCGGCAACAGCCGCATTTCAGCCACTGCCCCCGCCCTCGTCGCCGGCATTGACGGAAACCGTAAAACTGTCGGTGCCAGACATGGCACTGTCGGCCAGCAGCCTGAGTTTCACGCCAGAGCCCGCGCCGGTTGCGGCCGCCAAGCCTGCTCCCGTTGCAGCACCCGCCGTCGATGCCGGGATGATCGAGTTCGACCTCAGTGCCCTGTCACTGGACCTGGGGCCGACTACTCAGGCGCCTGCGTTGCCTGACGACTCCGACAGCCCGCTTGAAACCAAGCTCGCCCTGGCGGAAGAATTCCGCGCCATCGGCGACGTGGACGGTGCGCGCGCCCTGGTGCAGGAAGTTGTCGCTGAAGCCTCAGGCAGTCTCAAAGGCAAGGCCGAGCGCTTCCTTGCGGAGCTCACCTGATTGCAGGCCTGTGCGGGTGACCGGCATGGCCGGCCCGCACCCTGTACACCCTGCTCTACAACACCCTGAGCTGACTCCTCCAGCTAGCTCAATTAAGTTGCACCCATGAGGTTGGCTCTGGGCGTCACCTACAACGGCCAGCCCTACGAGGGCTGGCAAAGCCAGGCCTCAGGCTTGACCGTGCAGGACAAGCTTGAAAGCGCACTGTCGAAATTCTCCACGCAAAAAATATCGACGCTGTGCGCCGGCCGCACAGACTCTGGCGTGCATGGGCTGATGCAGGTCGTGCACTTTGACACCGAGCTGCAGCGCGACTTGGCCTCCTGGGTGCGCGGGACCAACCGTTACCTTCCCCCCGACATTGCCATCCAGTGGGCCCGCGAGGTACCCGTCGAATTTCATTCACGGGCAAGTGCTACGGCCAGGCGTTACGCATACATTCTGCTGGAGTCCGCAGTCCGCCCCAGCGTAGAGGCGGGCCAAGTAGGCTGGTCGTTCCGCCCGCTTGATGGTGCTGCGATGCGCGAAGCTGCCGTCCATCTCGTCGGCGAGCACGACTTCACCTCCTTCCGTGCCTCGGCATGCCAGGCCAGGTCGCCCATCAAGACACTGACACGGCTGGATATCCACTCGCGCGGCCTCTATTGGCGTTTCGAGTTCGAAGCCAATGCCTTTCTTCACCACATGATCCGCAACATCATGGGCAGCCTGATTGCGATAGGCCAGGGCGCGCACCCGCCCGCGTGGATAAAAGAGGTACTGGCAGCGCGCGACCGCGATTCCGCCTCACCCACCTTTTCACCCGACGGCCTGTATTTCCTCGGCCCGGTTTACGACCCCAAGTGGGGATTGCCCGAGGCTGCGCCTGCGTATGATTGGGTGCCATGACACTGCGCACCCGAATCAAGATCTGCGGCCTGACCCGCGAACAGGACGTTGACGCGGCCGTTGCCGCAGGGGCCGATGCGGTTGGATTCGTCATGTTTGACGGCAGCCCCCGCTGCGTCAGCCCGGCACGCGCAGCCGAGCTGGCCAGGCGCCTGCCGCCCTTTGTGACGCCGGTGCTGTTGTTCGTCAACGAAAGCGCTGCCAACATCGAGGCTGCAGCGGCAGCCATAGGCAACGCCGTCATCCAGTTTCATGGCGACGAGTCACCCGCCGAGTGCCTGGCTGCCACACACCAGGGCGCCAGCCCCTTCCTGCGCGCCGCGCGAATACCCCTGGATGAAGCAACGCCTTTTGACTTGCTAAAATTCGCGTCCGATTACTCCAGTGCCCAGGCCATCTTGCTCGACGCCCATGTCGACGGATACGGCGGCGGCGGAAAAGCATTCAATTGGTCACGCATCCCCGCATCCAGCGAACCGGCAAGCCCCAGCGGGATGGCCGGCGGGCTGCGTCACCTCGTTTTATCTGGTGGACTCACGTCTGCAAATGTGACCGATGGCATCGTGCAGGTGCGGCCGCGTTGCCAGACGCTTGCCGTTGACGTGAGCTCCGGCGTCGAAGTGGACGCTCCTGGGGGAGGAACCCTCAAGGGCATCAAGGACGCCATCAAGATCCACCAGTTTGTCGCGGCCGTCCGGGCCGCCGACAGGCTACTTGCCTGAAACGAAAACACCATGTCCCAGTATCTTCAACCCGACCCGACGGGCCACTTCGGCAACTATGGCGGCAGCTTCGTCAGTGAAACGCTGACCCACGCCGTCAACGAGTTGCGTGACACCTACGCCAAATACCAGAACGACCCGGAATTCATCGCTGAATTCAACTACGAGCTTAAGCACTTCGTGGGCCGGCCCTCGCCGCTTTATCACGCCGCGCGCACCAGCCGCGAACAGGGCGGCGGGCAGATTTACCTCAAGCGCGAAGACCTCAACCACACAGGCGCGCACAAGATCAACAACACCATTGGCCAGGCCATGCTGGCGCGCCGCATGGGCAAGCCCCGGGTGATTGCAGAAACCGGCGCGGGCCAGCACGGCGTGGCCACCGCCACCATCTGCGCGCGCTACGGCCTGGAATGTGTGGTCTACATGGGCAGCGAAGACGTCAAGCGCCAAAGCCCTAACGTCTACCGCATGAACCTGCTGGGCGCGACCGTGGTGCCGGTTGAATCCGGCAGCCGCACGCTCAAGGATGCGCTGAATGAAGCCATGCGCGATTGGGTGGCCAATGTGGACAACACTTTCTACATCATCGGCACAGTGGCGGGCCCCCACCCGTACCCGATGATGGTGCGGGACTTCCAGAGCGTCATCGGCAAGGAATGCATCATTCAGATGCCCGAGATGAACGAGGGCCGCCAACCCGATGTGGTGATGGCCTGCGTGGGCGGCGGCAGCAACGCCATGGGGATTTTTCACCCCTATATTCCCTTTGAGAACACCCGCCTGATCGGCGTGGAAGCAGCTGGCGAAGGCCTGGACAGCGGGCGCCACTCGGCATCGCTCCAACGCGGCAGCCCCGGCGTGCTGCACGGCAACCGCACTTACATCCTGCAGGATGAAGACGGCCAGATCACCGAGACCCACAGCGTGAGTGCGGGCCTGGACTACCCCGGCGTGGGCCCGGAGCATGCGTGGCTCAAGGACATCGGCCGGGCCGAGTACGTGGGCATCACCGACAAGGAGGCGCTGGACGCCTTCCATTACCTGTGCCGGACGGAAGGCATCATCCCTGCCCTCGAATCGAGCCATGCGCTGGCCTATGCCATGAAGCTGGCCCGCACGATGCGCACCGACCAATCCATCCTCGTGAACCTTTCGGGCCGTGGCGACAAGGACATCGGCACGGTGGCCGACCTTGCAGGCGCGGACTTCTATGACCGGCCCTCGATGCGCGGGCATACCGTCAAGGGCGGCGTCCAGGGCAGCACGAAGGTGAACGCATGAGCCGCATAGACATCACGCTCGCCAAGCTAAAAACCCAGGGCCGCAAGGCGCTCATCCCCTACGTCACGGCCGGCTTTCCGTTTGCCGACGTCACGCCCGAACTCATGCACGCCATGGTGGGCGCAGGCGCCGACATCATCGAGCTGGGCGTTCCCTTCAGCGACCCGATGGCTGACGGCCCCGTCATCCAGAAGGCCGGCGAAAAAGCCCTGAAGCTGGGCATCGGGACAGTGCAGGTGCTGGACATGGTGCGGGCCTTCCGCAGCCGGGACGCGTCCACGCCGGTGGTGCTTATGGGCTATGCCAACCCTGTTGAGCGCTACGACCTCAAGCACGGCAAGGACAGCTTCATCAGAGATGCCTCGCAAGCCGGTGTGGACGGCGTGCTG
The DNA here is from genome assembly GCA_014376765.1 of Ramlibacter sp. Taxonomy (GTDB): domain Bacteria; phylum Pseudomonadota; class Gammaproteobacteria; order Burkholderiales; family Burkholderiaceae_C; genus JACMQX01. The sequence goes on from JACMQX010000066.1 coordinate 5,127, forward strand.
ATCGTCGACTACCCGCCCGAGGAGTGCGAGGACTTTGCCGCCAAGCTCAAGGCGCACCAGATGAATTTGATCTTTCTGTTGGCCCCCACCTCCACCGAAGAGCGCATGGCGCTGGTGGCGCGCGTGGCCAGCGGCTACGTTTACTACGTCTCGCTCAAGGGCGTGACGGGCGCAGGCAACCTGGACACCGACGCGGTGGAGGCCATGCTGCCGCGCATCCGCGCCCATGTGAGCATCCCGGTGGGTGTGGGTTTTGGCATCCGCGACGCCGCGACCGCCAAGGCTGTGGGCAAGGTGGCAGATGCGGTGGTGATCGGCAGCAAGATCATCCAGCTGATCGAGAACCAGCCTCGCGATGCGGTCGCGGCCACGGCCGGCGCCTTTGTGGCCGGCATCCGCTCCGCGCTAGACTCTTAGCAATTGAAGGAGACCTCATGTCCTGGCTTGAAAAACTTCTTCCGCCCAAGATCCAGCAGACCGATCCGGCCGACCGCCGCACGGTGCCTGAAGGTCTGTGGGTCAAGTGCCCCAGCTGCGAAACCGTGCTCTACAAGACCGACCTGGAGCAAAACCAGAACGTCTGCCCCACCTGCAGCCACCACCACCGTATTGGCGCGCGGGCACGGCTGGACGCCTTTCTGGATGCCGAGGGCCGCTACGAGCTGGGTCAGGAAGTCATCCCGGTGGATGCGCTCAAGTTCAAGGACAGCCGCAAGTACCCCGAGCGGCTCAAGGAAGCGCTTGAAAACACCGGCGAGACCGACGCGCTGATCGTCATGGGCGGCGCGGTGCACAGCATCAGCATCGTGGCGGCCTGCTTTGAATTTGACTTCATGGGCGGCAGCATGGGCAGTGTGGTCGGCGAGCGCTTTGTGCGCGGTGTGCATGCGGCCATCGAGCAGAAGGTGCCCTTTGTCTGTTTCACAGCCACTGGTGGCGCGCGCATGCAGGAAGGCTTGCTCAGCCTGATGCAGATGGCCAAGACCAACGCCGCACTGACCCGTCTGGCCAAGAAGGGCCTGCCCTACGTCAGCGTGCTGACCGACCCGACCATGGGGGGCGTGAGCGCCGGCTTTGCGTTTGTGGGTGATGTGGTGATTGCCGAGCCCAAGGCGTTAATCGGCTTTGCCGGGCCGCGCGTCATTGAATCCACAGTGCGCGTGACCTTGCCCGAAGGCTTCCAGCGCGCTGAATTCCTGCAGCAAAAAGGCGCAATAGATTTCATCTGCGACCGCAGGGAGTTGCGCAGGGCGGTGGCCAACACGCTGGCCATGCTGCTGCGCCAACCCGCTGACGCAGTCAGCTGAACGCCTCTTTATCGCAGGACAAGCGCCTGCAGATGCCCCAAAATAATCGCCGCCACCTGCAGCAGCACCAGCAGCGCCAGCGGCGACAGGTCAATGCCGCCGACCAGCGGCAGCATGCGGCGCAGCGGCCGCAGCAGGGGGGCGCACAGCCTGTCGATCACGTCAAAAAGGGGTGAGCCGCCCTGGATCCAGGACAGGATGGCGTAGACGATCATGAGGCCGGTCATGGATGAAATCACCAGCCGCAGCACGCCAAACACCGCCAGCACGGGAAGCGTCATCAGGGAAACCCCGCCGCCTGCCATCAGCCACAGCATGCCGAACTGCGCCAGCTCCAGCAGGAACACCGCCACCAGGCTTGCCAGATCCACCCGGCCTGCCGCAGGAATCACGCGCCGCAGGGGCAACACCAGCCAGTCGGACAGCGCAAACACGACGCGCCCGACCGGGTTGGCAAACGAGACCCGCTGATACTGCATGTACAGACGCAGCAGGCAGGCGCCGCCCAGCAAGCCGGTGAAAACGTCAAGCAGGAAGGCAATGATTTGGTAGAGCATGTGCAGAGGAAAGGCTGGTCGTGGGATGATAACGGTGAGGCAAAAAACACTTATGTCCCAAGCCCTTACGCTCTCCTCGCTGCCGCTGTTTCCACTGGGCAGTGTGCTATTTCCCGGCGGCCTGCTGCCGCTGCGTATTTTTGAGGTCCGCTACCTCGACATGATCGCCAAATGCCACAAGGCCGGCGCGCCATTTGGCGTGGTCTCTCTCACCCAGGGCGCAGAGGTCAGGGTGGCAGGGGCCGGTAGTGAAGCGTTCAACAGCGTGGGCACACTGGCGATCATCGAGAGTTTTGAGGTCCCCTGGCCTGGCCTCATGTCCATCCAGTGCACGGGTGCCCAGCGCTTTCGCATCACCGCGCGCGAGAAGCTGCTTCATGGCCTGTGGGTGGCTGATGTGGAGCGAATGGACATGGACATGGTGGTGCCCGTACCGTCAGACCTGAAGGGCACCGCCGATGCACTGCGCAAAGTCATCGCCACACTGCAGCTGCGCGCGGGGCCCGATGAATCATTGCCGTTGCAGGAGCCCTGGCAATTTGACGACTGCGGCTGGGTCGCCAACCGCTGGTGCGAGCTGCTGCCTTTGCAGCTTGAGCTCAAGCAACGCCTGATGGAGCTGGACAATCCGCTGGTGCGGCTTGAACTGGTGAGCGATGTGTTGCTGCGCACTGGCATTTCCAGCTGAGCGTCATGGCACTGACTCCAGCGTTGGTGCAGGCGCCAGGCACAACCGGAGCAACAGGCAGAGCTTTGGGGTCAGATCGAATTCGGCAGCAGCGCCTGCGGCCACACTCACCGCTCACCGCAGATTGCAAAAATTACGCTTGCAACCGCGCGACAGCGCGGCACCAGTATTCAGCGCCGAAGGCGTTGCTGTTGAGAAGCTGGACGCTTGAGGCAGTGCCATGGCGCTCCAACCCCAAAGCTCTACTGCACGCTCCGGGTGAACGGGCGCCGCACCACAAGCTAGAACCACGCTGTCAGCGCGGCGCAGAATATTCAGGCACCTGCCCGCGCAGCCATTCGCGCAGCAGCGCACTCGGCGGGGCCGGGCCGGCGGCCGTGATCCAGTCGACCACCGCTTCAATGTCCAGCGACTGGTGACCCGAGGTTTTGGCGACGCGCAGCTTGGAGTGCGGCGTGGGCTCGGTCGTCTCGTCATCGGCCAGCAGCTCTTCATAGAGCTTCTCGCCGGGGCGCAGGCCGGTGTAGGTGATGGGTACGTCCTGCTCGGTCTTGCCTGACAGACGGATCAGCATGCGTGCCAGTTCGACGATCTTCATCGGCTCGCCCATGTCCAGCACAAAGATCTGCCCCGAGCGGCCCATCAGGCCGGCCTGCAGCACCAGTTGGGCAGCCTCGGGGATGGTCATGAAGTACCGCACGATCTCCGGGTGCGTCACCGTCACCGGCCCACCGCGCGCGATCTGCTCGGTGAAAAGAGGCACCACCGAGCCGCTGGAGCCCAGCACATTGCCAAAGCGCACCGAAACATACTGCGTTGCCGGAAACAGCGCGGACACACCTTGCACCACCAGCTCGGCCATGCGCTTGCTCGCGCCCATGATGTTGGTCGGGTTGACGGCCTTGTCGGTGGACACAAACACAAAGCGCCGCGCGCCGCACTGCCCCGCAACGCGCGCTGAATGTAAGGTGCCCAGGATGTTGGTGCGCAGCGCCTCGATCTCGTTGAGCTCTTCCATCAGCGGCACATGCTTGTAGGCGGCGGCATGGAACACCACGGTGGGCCGGTGCAGCAACGCAATCGCCGCCAGCCGCTCAGGCTCACGCACGTTGGCGGTGTAGTACAGGCCCTTCATCTGCGGGTGCGCCTCGCGCAGCTCCTGCTCCAGTTTGTAGACGCTGAACTCCGAGATGTCCACGCACACCAGGCGCGCCACGCCAAACCGCGCAATCTGCCGGCACAGCTCGGAGCCGATGGAGCCGCCGGCGCCCGTCACGAGCACCGTCTGGCCAGACAGCAAGTCGGCCAGTCCTGCCACGTCCAGATGCACGGCGTCGCGCCCCAGCAGGTCTTCCAGCTCGATGCGGCGCGGCCCTGCCGACTGGGGCCGCATCCATTCATCGGCCCGCGGCATGGTGAGCAGCGTGAGCCCGGCGCCGGTGGAATGCAAAAGCGCTTCGCGCCGCACGGCAGAGCCTGCCGGGCTGGCCATGAGTGCGGTAGCCGCGCCAGTAGCCTGGGCCACGCGCGCGATGCTGCCTGTATCGCCCAGCACCGGCACGTTCTGGATCGAGCGGCCGATCTCTGCGGCGATGGGCGAGAGAATGCCCACCGGTTGCCACTGCAGCGAGCTCTTGAGCGCGCCCAAGGCCTCCGATGCATCCTGCAGCGAACCCACGATCAACAGCGGCCTGCCAGGAGACGCCGTGGCGCTTTGCCGCTCGGCCAGCGTGCGCCAGCCTGCACGGGCCGCGCCGAGCAAAGTCAGTGCAATCAGTGGATGCAGCACCAGCACCGACCGCGGCACGGCCGAATAACGCAGCATGACCACCATGGCCGAGGTGAACAGCGCGCCCAGCAGCACGCCAGTGCCGAGCTGCCGCAGCTCGGGCAGGCCAATGAAGCGCCAGACCTGGCGGTACACGCGCCGCAGACTCAAGCCCAGGGCAAAGCAGGCCACCGCCATGGCGCTGGTGCGCCAGACCAGCGGCAGCAGTGTTTCCGGAATGTCCAGGTTGAAGCGCAGCCAGAACGCCAGCCACCAGGCGGCCAGCACCATGGCCGCGTCAAGGCCCAGCTGCACCAGGTTCAGCGAGTTGCGCAGGTCAGTGAGGCGGGGAAGTTTGGGTGTCACAGGCAGGAAGGCTGGTGCTTTGCGCAGGGGCCCGGCAGGGCGGTCAGGCGTATTGTCATCGATTATTATCGGAACATGATGCACACGCCTGCCCCTGAAAACACACTGGCTGCCCTCCATGTTTGACGGCAAATCCATACTGATCACGGGCGGCACAGGCTCCTTCGGCAAGCAGTATGTGCAGACGCTGCTGCAGCGCTACAAGCCCTCACGCATCGTCGTTTACTCGCGCGACGAACTCAAGCAGTATGAAATGGCGCAGCATTTCAATGCCTCCTGCATGCGTTACTTCATTGGCGATGTGCGCGACAAGGAGCGGCTGTACCAGGCCACCAAGGGCGTGGACATCGTCATTCATGCCGCCGCGCTCAAGCAGGTGCCGGCCGCTGAATACAACCCGATGGAATGCATCAAGACCAACATCCATGGGGCAGAGAACGTGATTCACGCCGCCATCGAAAACAAGGTCGACAAAGTCATTGCGCTGTCCACAGACAAGGCGGCCAACCCGATCAACCTGTATGGCGCCACCAAGCTCGCCTCCGACAAGCTCTTTGTTGCCGCCAACAACATGGTGGGCGGCGGGCGCACGCGCTTTGCTGTGGTGCGGTACGGCAACGTCGTGGGCTCGCGCGGCTCTGTCGTGCCGTTCTTCCGGCAACTCATCGACAAGGGCGCCACGCAGCTGCCCATTACCGATGCGCGCATGACGCGGTTCTGGATCACGTTGCAGCAGGGGGTGGATTTTGTGCTCGAAGATTTTTTGCGTATGAAAGGCGGCGAGATTTTCGTGCCCAAGTTGCCCTCGATCCGCATCACCGACCTGGCGCTTGCCATGGCGCCTGGGCTGCCTCACCAGCATGTGGGCATCCGCCCGGGCGAGAAGCTGCATGAAGTCATGTGCCCTGCCGACGACTCGCACCTCACGCTCGAGTTCGAGCGTCATTACGTGATCCGCCCCACAATCCAGTTCAACATGGAAGACATGGACTATTCAGTCGACATGCTGGGCCACAAGGGCAAGCCCGTACCTGATGAATTTGCCTACAACTCCGGCAGCAACCCGCACTTTCTGACGGCCCCGGAAATCGGCGACGTGAACCGGATCGCCATGGAAGGTTTTCATTGATTCCCTACGGCCGCCAGGCGATCGACAACGCAGACATTGAGGCCGTGGTCCAGGTCCTGACCTCAGACTTCCTGACCCAGGGGCCACGCCTGGAGGCCTTTGAAAAGGCCATCTCCGACTATCTGAGTCCCGCCGGCAGCGAGGCAGCACGCATCCACACCGTCGCGACCAACAGCGCAACCTCCGCGCTGCATGTGGCATGCATGGCGCTGGACGTTGGGCCGGGCGACCTGGTCTGGACTTGCGCCAACAGCTTCGCTGCCTCCTCCAACTGCGCGCTGTACTGCGGCGCCGAGGTGGATTTTGTCGACATCGACCCTCTCACCTTGAACATCAGCACGGCTGCCCTGGCTGCCAAGTTGTCGCAGGCGCGCAGCCAGGGCCGTCTGCCCAAGGTCGTAATCCCTGTCGACTTTGCCGGCAAGCCGGCGCCGCTGGCCGCCATTCGCGCTCTGGCCAATGAGTTTGGCTTCAGCATCCTGGAGGACGCCTCCCACGCCATCGGCAGCCAGTACCAGGGCCAGCTGGTGGGCTCCCACGGCCTGGCCGACATCACAGTCTTCAGCTTTCATCCGGTCAAGATCATCACAACGGCAGAAGGCGGGCTGGCAGCGACCCACAGCGCCGAACTCGCGCGGCGCATGGCCATGCTGCGCAGCCACGGCATCACCCGCGACGAAGCCGACCTGGTGCGCCATGACGTGGGCGGCTGGTACTACGAGCAGTTGGCGCTGGGCTACAACTACCGGCTGACTGACCTGCAAGCCGCGCTGGGCATCAGCCAGCTGCTCAAGATCGACGGCTTTATTGCGGCGCGCCATGCGCTGCGAACCCAATACCAGGCCAGACTCGAGCCGCTGGTCAAGGCCGGGCTGATCCAGCTGCAGGCCCTGGATGAACCGGGCGAGCTGTCGGCCCTGCACCTGTACCCGATCCAGGTGCTGCCCGCTTCAGGCAAGTCCCGGCGCCAGGTGTACGACAGCCTGCGTGGCGCCGGCATCGGCGTCAATGTGCACTACATACCGATCTACCTGCACCCCTATTACGAAAATCTGGGCTTCAAGCCGGGCCTGTGCCCCGCGGCCGAGCTGTACTACAACCAGGCCATCAGCCTGCCCATGCACCCGGCGCTGACTGATGCCGAACTCGCGCATGTGACCGATTCGCTGGCCAGGGAATTGGCCTGAACCGGCCTGGCCCGCGCAACCGCACCATGAAAGTTGCCATCATCCCGGCCAGAGGTGGCAGCAAGCGCATCCCGCGCAAGAACATCCGCCTGTTTGCCGGCCAGCCAGTCATAAATTACCCGATCAAGGCGGCCTTGGCCAGCGGCTGCTTTGACGAGGTGATCGTCTCGACCGACGACCCGGAAATCGCTGAGACGGCGCGCGCCGCAGGTGCCAGCGTCCCCTTCACCCGCCCGCCAGAACTGGCGGACGACCACACCGTGTTGGCCGATGTGGTGGCCCATGCCCTTGGTTGGTATGACGCGCGCGGCCACGCCGTGAGTCAGGCCTGCTGCGTCTTTGCGACGGCGCCCTTTATCACCCCGGCCGGCCTGCGCGCCGGCCTTGACGCGCTGAACAGCCAGGGCCGCAGCTTCGCGCTGTCCATCACATCCTTTCCCTTCCCCGTGCAGCGCGCCATCCGCATGGCGCCGGGCGGCAGCATCGACGCCATGTACCCCGAGCACCGCCTGACCCGCTCGCAAGATCTGGAGCCGGGCTGGCATGACGCGGGCCAGTTCTGCTGGGGCACGCGCCAGGCCTTTTTAGACCGGCTGCCGGTATTCGCCCCCCACACCGCCGGCGTGGCCCTGCCGCGCCACCTGGTGCAAGACCTGGACACGCTGGAAGACTGGCACCGGGCCGAGCTGATGTATGAGGTGCTGCGGCAAACGGGTGAACTGCCGTGATCACCGCACAGCGCTGGGCTGTGCGCGCGGACTCGTCGCTGCACATGGGCGCCGGCCATCTCATGCGCTGCCTGACCCTGGCCCGGCAGGCCCGCGCACGCGGCGCAGCGGTGGAGTTCATCTGCGCTGATCTGCCCGGCAACCTGTCTGCACTCGTGACGCAACAGGGCTTTGGCCTGCACCTGGTGCGCGGCCCTGAAGGCGGCGCGGGGCCAGCATTGTTTGACGGGGCCGCCGATGCATTGCAGACACTGGCTGTGGCCGGGTCACGCCCCTGGGACTGGCTGGTGGCGGACCATTACGACATAGATGCAGGCTGGGAAACTGCCCTGCGCCCGATGGCACGCCACCTCCTCGTGATCGACGACCTGGCCAACCGCCAGCACGACTGCGACGTCCTGCTCGACCAGAACTACTACCCTGGCCTTGAGCACCGCTACGACGGGCTGCTTCCACCTGCATGCCGCAAGCTGCTCGGTCCGCGCTTTCTGCTGCTGCGCCCTGAATTCACCGAGGCCCGCGCCCGCCTGGCGCGCAGCACGGGCCCCGTGCGGCGCATCCTGATCAACTTCGGCGGCACCGACGAGGCCAACGTCACCGGCCTGGCGCTGGACGCGATGGCCCTGCTGGCACGGCCCGAGATTGCACTCGATGTCGTCATGGGCGCCACCACCCCGCACCGCGCCCAGGCCGAAGCCCGCGTGGCTGCCCTGCCTGATTGCTGCCTGCATGTGCAGACCTCCCGCATGGCGGAGCTCATCGCCAGCGCCGACCTGGCCATTGGCGCCTGCGGCTCCAGCACCTGGGAGCGCTGCTGCCTGGGGCTGCCGACGCTGGCCCTGGTGCTTGCAGACAACCAGCGGCAGGGGGCGGCAGCGCTGCATGCGGCAGGTATCATCTTCAACCTGGGTGAAGCGCAGGCCCTGACGCCTGCCGCACTGGCAGCCGCCACCGCAGGCCTGATCGCCGACAAGGCCGCCCGGCAGGCCCTCTCAGAGCGCTCGCTGGCCCTGGGCGCGGGCACCGGGCCCGACCTGATGGCCCTGCTGGCGGAGGCACACACCTGATGAACGCCCTTTGACACAAGATGCATGAGGACAAGCAGCATGCTCAACTTCAGAAGAATGCGCGAAAGCGACCTGCACAAGGTACTGGACTGGCGCGTCAAGCCCGATATTGCCCAGTTCATGCTGACCGAAGTGGCCTACGACATGGAGCGCCAGCGCCGCTGGTTCGAGCGCATTGACGCGTCGCCCAACGACGAATACTGGATCATCGAGAGCGACCGCACCCCGGTGGGCGTGTTGAGCCTGTCGGAGATCGACCGCACCAACCGCCACGCCACATGGGGTCTGTACCTGGGCGAAAAAATGAACACGCCGGTCGGCGGCATGATCCCGGTCTATTTTTACAATTACGTGTTCGCCCGGGCCGACCTGAACCTGCACAAACTGCACGGCAAGGTCCTGGAGAACAACACCAGCATGCTCAGGATGCACGAGACCTGCGGCTACCGCCAGGTTGGCGTCCACAAGGACCATGTGCTGCGCGACGGAAAATTCATGGACGTGTATGTGGTCGAGCTGCTGCGCGACACCTGGCTGGCCCAGGCCAGGCGGTTTGCCCGGCACACCGCTGAATTTGAAACCCGTGCAGCGGCGGGAAATTGAAATTGATTTGCCAAACGAGCTGACGACCCATGACACATGTTTTTTCTCTAAAAGGTACGGGATGGTAGAACGGCCACAGATTCTGGCGCTGGTGTTGACGGCTGTGCAGGCGCTCAACGAAGAGCGTCCCGCCGATGAGCAGCTTGCGCTGTCGGAGGGCACCCTGCTGTTCGGCGATGGCGCCGAACTCGACTCGCTGTCCCTGGTGTCGGTAATCGTTGACATCGAGACTGCCGTCACCGACCAGTTCAATGAGCCCATCAGCCTGACGGACGACCGCGCCATGAGCCGCGCCGTGTCGCCCTTCACCCACGTGGCGGCGCTGGTGGACTACATCCACGAGTTGCTGTCGGAGAAAGCATGACTGATTACGCCGGCAGGATCGTCCTTGTCACGGGCAGCAGCCGGGGTGTGGGCCGGGAGATCGCCGGGCATTTCCTGGCTGGCGGCGCCACGGTGCTGGGCCTGGCGCGAGGCGAAGCCGGCATCACGCACGACAGCTATCACCACATTCAGGTCGATCTGGCCGATGCTGCCGCCATCACCACCGCCTTCATGGCCGTGCGCAAGCTGGTGCCGCGGGTCGACATCGTCATCAACAACGCGGCGGTGCTCACCTCGCAGTACGCCATGATCATGCCGCCGGCCGCCGCGCAGGCCATGGTCAACGTCAACCTGCTGGCACCCTTCCTGGTCTCGCGCGAAGCAGCCAAGCTGATGCGCAAGACCAAGTGGGGCCGCATCATCAACATCGGCTCCATGGCAGCCAGCCTGGAGCCGGTGGGTGACTCGGTCTATGCCGCCTGCAAGGCCGGCCTGTCCACGCTGGCCAATGTCATGGCCAAGGAGTTCGGCTCGTTCAACGTCACCTGCAACACCCTGGCGATCACCGCGATTGACAGCGACATGCTCAGCCAGCTGCCGCGCGACAAGATCGAGGCCATCATCGCGGCGCTGCCGATCCCGCGCTTTGCGCAGGCCGATGACATCCTCAACGTCATCGACTTTTTCGCCGCCGAGCGCAGCAGCTACATCACGGCCCAGACTGTGTTCCTGGGAGGCGTGAATTGACGTCACCCGATGCCGCGCTGCGACAGATCGATGAAGGGCTGTGGCAGGTCGCAGCGGGTGTTTTCACTTCCAACTGCTACATCCACTGCGCGCCCGGCCCAGCCACCTGCGTGCTGATTGACCCGGGGCTCGACCCGCAGGGGATAGACGCCCATCTGGCAGCGCTTGGCCGCACGCCCGCCGCGGTGCTCTGCACCCACGGTCACTTTGACCATGTGGGCGGGGCCTCCTACTTTCAGGAAAAGTACGGCGTGCCTGTCTACCTGCCGCAGGCTGACATCAAGACCATGAAAGCCTCGAACTTTTTGCTGATGGCGCTGAAAATTCCCAAGCGCATCACGCTGCCCGAGGTCACGCCGGTCAACCCGATCAACCCCGTCACGGCCGGGCAAGCTGAACCTGTAGAGGTAGAGGTAGAGGCAGGCGGCGCCCGCTACACCTACCTGCCCTGCGCCGGCCATACACCGGGCAGCTGCCTCATCCGCAGCGGCGACTACGTTTTTTCGGGCGACTCGCTGTACGCCCGTGGCGTGGGCCTGTCGCATTTGCCGGGCGAAGACCGCGCGCTGTTGCGGGCCAACATCCGCGCCCTGATGGACACCTTGCCCGCCGGCGTGATGATCTGCCCCGGCCATGGCCCCACCGCCCCGTTCGGCGACATTTGCCGCGAAAATCAGGCCTTGCTGGAATTCCTCCAGGCCACTGATTGAGCCTTACGCAGGCTGCGCCAACTCCATGACCGCTTTACCTCCCTCCGGCATCGGCATCACAGGCGTAGGCCACCGCCTGCCTGCCTTCATTGAAGACAACGAGACCCTGTGCCGCAACCTGGATGTGACGCCTGAATGGATCATCGAGAAAACCGGTATCCAGCGGCGCTACCTTGCGGGGCCAGAGGAGAGTGCGTCACAGTACGCGCTGGACGCCTCGCTCAAAGCCATCCAGCGTGCCGGCATCGCCGCGCAGGAGATCGACCTCATCATCGCCTGCACCTTCTCGGCCGACTACCTGTTCCCGCCGCTGTCGGCCAAGGTCCACAAGGACCTGGGGCTTCGCGGCGGCCAGATCTTTGACCTGCAGGCCAACTGCGCCGGCTTTGTCAGCGGCCTCACCGCCGCAAGCGACCGCATGCGCGTTGACCCGTCCATTCGCAACGCGCTCGTGATCGGCGTGGAGATGAACAGCCGGGTGATCGACCGGGCCGACGTCAACAGCGCGATCTACCACAGCGACGGCGCAGGTGCGGCGGTGCTGGGCCGCACGGCCGGCGCGGGCATCATCGCCTCATCTTTTCACACCGACAGTTCCAACTACGAGTCGGTGCGGGTGCGCGGCGGCGGCTCGTCGTTCCCGCTGCGCGGGCGCCAGTTCGACCCGGCGGTGGACCAGATGGAGCTCAACGGCATTGCCACCTGGAAGCAGGCCATCACCCACCTGCCCACCGTCATCAGGAGCGCCTTTGCCAAGGCCGGGCATGCGCCGCAAGAGGCGGACTTCCTCATCTTCCACCAGGCCAACCTGCGCCTGATCGAATACCTGATGCAAAAGATGAAGTTTGACTTTGCAAAAACCTACATGAATGTGCAGGACATCGGGAACACCGGCGCGGCGTCTGTGGCCATTGCCCTGAGCGAGGCCTGGGAAAAGGGCCTGCTGAAAAAAGATGGCCTGCTGGCGCTGGCCGCCGTCGGCGCCGGCTTCAACTTTGGCGCCAGCGTGTGGCACTGGGCCATGGATCCACCGGGGGAGCTTGCATGATGTTCTCGAACTACGAATCCATCCAGCCGGGCGACAAGCGCTCCCTGGTCAAAACCATCACCGAGGCCGACGTGCGCCGCTTTGTCGACATGACGGGCGACGACAACCCGCTGCATGTGGACAAGGCCTGGGCCGAAGCCACGCCATTCAAGGACATCGTGGTTCACGGCATGCTGGGCGCGTCATTCATCTCTACTGTCATCGGCACCCGCCTGCCGGGCCCTGGCGCGCTGTGGGTGTCGCAGCAAATGGATTTTTTGCTGCCGGTGCGGTTGGGCGACGAGCTCACCATCACCTGTGAAGTGCTCAAGAAGCACGATGGCGAGCGCCTGCTCGATCTCGAGACGCTGATCACCAACCAGCATGGCCAGCGCGTACTGTCCGGCCGCGGCAAGGTCAAGCTGCTGGCCACGCCCGGCGCGTCGGCTGAAGCCGCCGCGCCTGAGCGGCGCATGGTGGCCGTGGTCACGGGCGGCGCAGGCGGCATCGGCCAGGCGATTTGCGGCCAGCTTGCTGCGGCAGGCTACGCGGTGGTGGTCAACTATGCCAGCCGCGCCGATGCGGCCTCTGCCGTGGTCGCGCGCATCACACAGGCTGGAGGCCGGGCCCTTGCAGTGCAAGCCGATGTGGCCAGCGACGCTGGCGTGGCCAAGCTGTATGAAGCCACCACCGGCGAATTCGGCGGCGCAGGCGTGCTGGTCAACAACGCCTCGCTGCATGTCAATGCCAAACCTTTCCTCTCGGCCTCATGGGCCGATGTGCAGCAGCACCTTGACGTACAGGCCCGCGCAGCATTCCTGCTGGCGCAGCGCTTTGCGCCCGACATGGCAGCACGCAAGTGGGGCCGCATTGTGAACATCACCTCCCAGGTCACGCAGGCGCTGCCGACGCCGGGCTGGCTGGGCTACACGCTGGGCAAGTCGGCACTGGCGTCGCTTACCCGCTCCATGGCGGTGGAGCTGGGTGCAAGCGGGATCACCGTCAACGCAGTGGCGCCGGGCATGACCGACACGCGGCTGATCGGCGCCATCCCGGAGAAGGTGCAGATGATGACGGCGCGCCAGACGCCCCTGCGCCGCCTGGCCACGCCGGCTGACGTGGCCGCAGCAGTGTGCTACCTGGTGTCTGACGCAGGCGCCTTTGTCACCGGCCAGGAATTGAACGTCAACGGCGGGATGGTGATGTAAGTGGAGCCTGCCAATCCACCAGCCGCAGGGCAAACAGAGGCACAGGCAAAGGCTGCCCTGCTCGATCCCGCGCTGTCCATGACGCAGCTGCTGCAGGCGCTCAAGGCGCTGGAGGCGGGCGGCAGGCTGTCCCGCCCGCTCCGCCTGGGCATCTCCTCATCGGTCACGGCTGAACTGCTGGGCACCTACCTGCGCAAGCAGGCGGCCCTGAACGGCGTGAAGCTGGAGCTGGTGCAGGGGAACTATGACGACCTGCTGGGCGACATGCAGCGCTTTTCGGCTGACGGTGTCCCGCAGGCAGTCGTCATTCCCTTTCTCGACACCCTGTTGCCCGCGCTGGAAGCCAGCCTCGGCGGCCTGGACCCGGAGCTGGTGCGGGACCGGCAGGCGCAGTGGCGATCGCAACTGCAGCTGGCTTTGAAGGCCGGCGCTGCGCTGCAGGCCATCTACATCAGCACCTTTCACCGCATGACCGTGTCGCCCGACCCGTCGGCGCCCGACGCGGTAGACCTGCTGGTGGACGGCCTCAATGCCGCGCTGCGCGAGGAAGCCGCCATGCACCCGCAGGTGCGCCTGATCGACGCGCAAAAGCTGCTGGCCTCCGTCGGCGCACAGGCGGCCTTTGTCCCGCGCTTTTACTACCGCGCCAAGGCGCCCTATTCAGCGCGCTACTTCGATGCCTTCGCGGCCGCAGTGGCCTCGGCCTCACGCGGCTTTGGCAGCTACTTCTACAAGGTGCTGGCCCTTGACTGCGACAACACGCTGTGGGGCGGCATCGTGGGGGAGGATGGCGTGGCCGGAATCAAGCTGGGCCCGCACGACTACCCCGGTAATATCTTCTGGCATGCGCAGCAGCTGATCGCCCAGCTGGAACGCAGCGGCGTGTTGCTGTGCCTGTGCACCAAAAACAATGCGGCGGATGTAGAGGAGGTGCTGGCCGGGCACCCGTGCATGGTGCTCAAGCCGGCGCAGATCGTGGCGCGCCGCGTCAACTGGTCAGACAAGGCGCAAAACCTGCGCGAGCTGGCAGCCGAGCTCAACCTGGGCCTTGACAGCTTTGTTTTCCTGGACGATTCGGACTTTGAATGCGCAGCCGTGCGCAGCCAGTTGCCCCAGGTGCATACCGTGCAGGTGCCAAAGAACCTGCCCGACTACCCACGCGTGCTGGGTGAGATCAGCCAGCTCTTCCTGGGTGCAGGCGTCTCTGGCGAGAGCCGTTCCAAGACGCAGCAGTACCAGCAGCGGGAGGCCGGCGCCGCCGCGCAGGCCGAGTTCGCGTCGCAGGAGGACTACCTGCATTCGCTCAAGCTGCAGGCCCTGCTGAGCCTGAATACGCACGCCTCGGCGGCGCGCATCAGCGAGCTGAGCCAGAAGTCCAACCAGTTCAACCTGACCACCCGGCGCTACAGCCAGGCAGAAATCGCCGGGCACATGAACGGACCGGCCAGCGCCGTCTACTCGCTGGTGGTGCGCGACCGTTTTGGCGACGCGGGCCTCACCGGCGTGGTCGTCATGCGCTATGCCGGCCGCTCGGCGCATGTGGAGGCCTTCTACATGAGTTGCCGCGTCATCGGCCGGGGGGTGGAGTACTCGATCTGGAACCGCATTTGCGAACAGGCCGCCGCGCGGGGCTGTGACGAGCTGCTGGCCGAGTACATCCCCAGCGCGAAAAACATGCTGGTGGCCAGGTTTTTTGACGATCTGGGCATGCAGCGGCTGGACGGCGGTGGGCATGCGCCCGTGGTGAAATACAGGCTGGCCCTGCCCGCCACCGGCCTCACGAACAGAAATTGGATCGAATTTATTTATGCTTGACCAGGACCGCCTCCGCAACGTCATAGCCACTGTGCTCAATGTGGACCCGGCCCTCATCGGCCCGGACGCAAGCAGCGACACCATCGAGTCCTGGGACTCGCTGCGGCACATGAACCTGGTCCTGGCGCTGGAAGAGGAATTTGGCGTGTCGCTGCCTGATGAAGACGCGGCCAACGCCACCTCCTACCCCTTGCTGGTGGTGGTGCTGCAAGAGCTGCTGCAGGCGCCCTGATGGACTGGCTCATCGCGCGATTCGCCCAGGCACCTGATCACCTGGCCTTCATCCACCGGGACCGCCAGGTGTCCTATGGTGAGGTGCTGCGCACGATCGAGGGCTTCACCACCCAGCTGCGCCAGGCCGGCATCGCGCAGGGCGAACGCGTGGTGGTGCTGGGCGACTACTCGCCCGAAGTGTTCTGCCTGTACTTTGCGCTCGCGCTGCAAGGCGCCATCCTGGTGCCGCTCACGCGCGAGTCGGTGGTGGAAGAAGAGGTGGCGCTCGGGGTGTGCGGCTGCGACTGGTTCATCGAGTTCGCAGGTGATTCCACGCAGGCGGCCATCACCCGCCGCAGCATCCCGCTGGACAACCCGCTGCTCACCGAGTTTCGCAACAGGCACCATCCTGGCCTGGTGTTGTTTTCGTCTGGTTCCACCGGCAAGCCCAAGGGCATCCTCTACGACTTCAACCGCATCGCCGAAAAATTCCGCAAGCAGCGCGAGCCGGTGGTGGCGATTCCGTTTTTGATGATCGACCACTTCGGCGGCATCAACACCATCCTGGCCATTACCTCGAGCCTGGGCACCGTGGTGACCGTGGCCGACCGGTCGGTGGCCAGCATCTGCCGCGCGATTGAAAAATACAAGGTGGAGCTGCTGCCCACCACACCGTCTTTCCTGACCCTGCTGATGGCCTCGCGGTTGAACCAGCAGTTTGACCTGAGCTCGCTCAAGCGCATCAGCTACGGCACGGAGGTCATGCCCCAGTCCACGCTGGACCGGGTACGCGCGGCATTTCCGGATGCACAACTGCTGCAGACCTACGGTCTGTCGGAAGTGGGCGTGTTGCGCTCGCAATCGCGGCCCGATGGCTCCCTGTGGGTGCGGCTGGGCGGGCCCGGCTTTGAGACCCGGGTGGTGGACGGTATTTTGTGGATCAAGTCCGAGTTCGCGATGGAGGGCTACCTCAACGCGCCTTCCGAGTTTGACAGCGAGGGCTGGTTCAACACGCGCGACCGCGTCGAGGTGGACGGCGAGTTCTTTCGCATCCTGGGCCGCACCACCGACATCATCAATGTGGGCGGCCAGAAGGTTTATCCGGCAGAGGTGGAAGACTTCCTGCTGCAGCTGGACAACATTGTGGACGTGGCGGTGTACGGCGAGCCCAACTCCCTGCTAGGCCAGCTGGTGGTGGCGAAGGTGCAGCTGGCAACGCCCGAGCCGGCCGACCAGCTCAAGCGCCGCATTCGCCAGGCGTGTCATGGCAAGCTCACTGCCTTCAAGATTCCGGGCAAGGTGATTGTCTCGGAGGAGCCGCTGTATTCAGTGCGGCAAAAGAAAATGCGCTCGGCCTCTGTAGCCGCCACGAAAGGATGACCCGGCCATGAGTTTCAACATCGCCCACCGCCGCATCGGCGCCGACGCCGCGCCCTTCATCATTGCCGAGATGTCGGGCAACCACAACCAGTCGCTGGACCGCGCGTTGCAGATCGTCGAGGCTGCGGCGAAAACCGGCGCCCACGCCCTGAAAATCCAGACCTACACCGCCGACACCATGACGCTCGACCTGCGGGAAGGCGAGTTCTTCGTGGCGGACAAAAACAACCTCTGGCAGGGCCGCACGCTGTACGAGCTGTACGCGCAGGCCCATACGCCGTGGGAGTGGCATGCGCCGATATTCGAGCGAGCCCGCGCGCTGGGCATGATTCCTTTCAGCACCCCGTTTGACGCGACAGCGGTTGACTACCTGGAAGCGCTGGACGTCGCCTGCTACAAGATCGCCTCGTTCGAGAACACCGACCTGCCGCTGATCCGCAAAGTCGCCGCCACCGGCAAGCCCATGATCATCTCCACAGGCATGGCAGACCTGGCCGAGCTGGACGAGACGGTTCGCACCGCCCGCGAAGCCGGCTGCAAGGACCTGGTGCTGCTGCAATGCACCAGCACCTACCCGGCCACGCCGCTGGACAGCAACCTGCTGACCATCCCCCACATGCGCCAGGCTTTCGGCTGCGAGATCGGTTTGTCGGACCACACGATGGGCATTGGCGTCTCTGTGGCCAGCGTCGCGCTGGGAGCGAGCGTGATTGAAAAGCATTTCACCCTTGACCGCGCTGATGGCGGCGTTGACTCCACGTTTTCCATGGAGCCGGCCGAGATGGCGATGCTGGTGATCGAGACCGAGCGCGCCTGGCAGGGTTTGGGCCGTGTCCAGTACGGCCCCGCCTCCGAGAACGAGGCCACCTCGCGCGGCTACCGCCGTTCGCTGTATGTGGTGCAGGACATGGCCGCCGGCGAGGCGTTCACGCCGCAAAACCTGCGCGCCATCCGCCCCGGCCGCGGCCTGCCGACCCGGCACTTTGAGACTTTGCTGGGCAAGCGGGTGAACCAGGCCGTCAAGCGCGGCACGCCGGCGGGCTGGGACCTGGTCGGCTGAAACCCCATGCGCTACTGCAAGACCTGCCTCTCGCCCGACACCCGCCCCAACGCGCGCTTCAACGCGCAAGGCATCTGCATTGCCTGCACCTACAGCGAGGCATCGCGCGACATTGCCTACGAGGCGCGCCTGCGCGAACTTCGCGAGATCGTGCGGCGCCTGACCCAGCGGCGAAAGTACCAGGAATACGACTGCATCGTCGGCGTGAGCGGCGGCAAGGACAGCACGCGCCAGGCGCTGTGGGTGCGGGAGAAGCTGGGCCTCACACCCCTTCTGGTCTGCGTGGCCTACCCGCCGCGGCAGGTCTCGCAGGTGGGGGTGGACAACCTGTCCAACCTGATCTCGCGCGGCTTTGACTGCGTGATGCTGGGCCCCGCGCCACAGACCTCGCGCGACCTGATGCGCGAGGCCTTTTTCCGCTTCACCAATATCTTTCGCGCCACTGAAATGGTGCTGTTCGCCGGCGTCCCGAAAATGGCCGTCGCCCATGACATCAAGCTGATTCTCTGGGGCGAGAACCCGGCCCTGCAGGTCGGGGATGCCGGCAGCCTGGGCGAGAGCATCTGGGACGGCAACAACATACGCAACCTCAACACCCTGGCCGGCGGCGAGCTGGGCTGGATGGTGGACAAGGTCGGCCGCCCCGAGAGCATCCTGCCCTACCAGTTCCCCGATGTGGCGCTGATGCGCGAGAAGCTGATCAACACCGTGTTCCTCGGCCCGGCCTGGAGCAACTGGTCGATCTCCGAGAACTCGGCCTTTGCCATGCCCGTGGGCCTGCACATCCGCAAGGAAGGGGTGGCGTCTACCGGCGACCTGATGGGCACTTCCATGCTGGATGAGGAGTGGGCCACCATCAACATGATGCTCAAATATTACAAACTCGGTTTCGGCAGGGCCAGTGACTATGTGAACGAGGAGATCCGCGCCCAGCGCCTCACGCGCGAGGAAGGCGCTGTACTCGTCAAACGCTACGACGGTATTTGCGACGACAAATATGTGGAGTCGTTCTGCCGCTATGTGAGCATCAGCGTGGACGAGTTCTGGGCGCAGGTGGCACGGGCTGCCAGCCCGGTGCTGTTCGAAAGTGTGCCGGGCAAGCAGCGCCCGCAGCCGCTGTTCACACCAGGAGTTGACCGTGGCTAAATCCATCATGCTCATCCCACACGGCGCAGGCAACATCGGCTCGCTGATGGAGCTGTTCCACCAGGTGGGCTACTTCCCGCACGTGGCCCAATCCCCTTCGCAACTGGACCATGTGGACATGGCGGTGCTGCCGGGCGTGGGCGCCAGCGGCAGTGCCATGGCGCGTTTGCGCGAAACCGGCTTTGCCGATGCGCTGGTGCGCATGAACGAGCGCCAGCGCCCGCTGGTGGGCATCTGTGTGGGCGCGCAGGTGATGTTTGACAAGCTGCACGAGAACGACTGCACCGGCCTGAAACTGCTGCCCGGCGAGGTGGCCCGCATTAATGGCGGTGAGTTCAACAACGGCTGGGCCGACGTCCGGCTTGAAGCGCAGGCGCCCGCCCGGCCCGAGGCTGCGGGCATGGCCAGACAAAAACCGCTGCTGCTCAAGACCGAAGCCAAAACCTTTTATTTCAACCACGGTTACCAGATCAACACGGGCGCGACGATGCAGGAAACCGGCTACACCACGCAAGGCAAAAAGTTGCTGGCCTATTTTGTGCGCGACAACCTCTGCGGCATCCAGTTCCACCCCGAGAAGAGCCAGGCTGCAGGCCTGGCCTTCATTGCCAACACCATGAAGCACTATGGCTTTTAAGCGCCTCATCGCGATGGTGCCGGTGCAAGGCGGCCAGGTCGTCATGTCGTACGGCTACGCGCGCCACAAGCCTGCGGGCAGCCTGGGCACGGTGCTGCGCAACCTGGATCGCTGGGGCATTGACGAGATCGCGGTCATCGACATCAGCCGTGGCCGCGAGGCGCCGGACTTCTCGCTGCTCGAGCAGGTGCGGCGCGCGGCCATCCGCACGCCGGTGGCGTTTGGTGGCGGCATCCGCTCGGCCGCGCACGCAGTCGCCGCTGTGGCACAGGGCTGCGACCGCGTCATTGTCGAAACACTGATGTGGCAGGCGCCACACGAGGTGGCACACATCAGCGATGCCATTGGCCAGCAGGCGGTCATTGGCGCCGTGCCTGTGGTGCGCGGCGCGCAAGGCCTGATGGCCGCGCCCGTGCATGCGGCGCAAACCGAAGCGTGGGCGCCATGCCTTGAACGCCTGGGCACGCTCGCCATCAGCGAGCTGATGGTCATCGACCGTGAACATGAGGGCACTGCCGGCGCCAGTTTTCTCGCCCAGCTGGTGCCGGCCTCCACGCAGCCACCCAAACTGATCTGGTTTGGCGGCCTCACGCCCGCGCTGGGCGCGCAGCTGCTGCAACGCGAAGACACAGTCGGCGTGGCCTATGGCAACCCCTTTCTCACCACCGAAATGGCGGCCCATGCGCACCGGCGGGAGATCAACGCGATGACGCGGCCCAAACTGCTCAGGGAGGTGCGTCCGCATGCTGGTGAATGACATCGTCCCGACGCTGGCGCCCGAATCGGCCGGCCTGCACCACCGCGCCACCACACTCGCCACACAGCGGCCTTACCTGCAGTGCCGTGCCTGCCTGTACGACAACCGCCACCCGTTTGGCCTGACCTTTGACGAGACGGGCCTGTGCAGCGGCTGCACCACCCACGCGGAAAAAACCTCGCTGGACTGGTCGGCCCGCTTCAGCCTGCTGGAACGGCTGGTGCAGCCTTACCGCCAGCGCAAAGGCAACTACGACTGCGTGATCCCGATCCGCGGCACGGCCGAGTACTTCCATGTGGTGGACGTGGTGAAGAACCAGCTGGGCCTCAATCCCCTCCTGGTGGCCTTCAACTCGCAGTTCAACAGCACCACCGGCATCCAGAACCTGGACCAGATCCGCGACACCTTTGACTGCGACATCCTGCTGAAGACGCAATCCCCCCTGGCCTACCGCAAGCTCATGCGCGAGACGCTGTCGCGCTTTGGCAGCGTGCACTGGCCCTTCCTGGCGGGCCACACGGTCTGGCCGGTCCGGGTGGCGGTGCAGCACAACATTCCGCTGATCGTCTGGCCGGTGCACCAGCCCACCGAGCAGGCCGGCATGTTTTCCTACCAGGACGAAAACGAGATGACGCGGCGCAGCCGCCACGAGCACGACCTGATGCGCTTTGAGGCGCAGGAACTGGTCTCGGGCGAAGCCCTGCTGCGCGAGGAAGACGTGCTGACCTCCCTCTACCCAAGCGACCGCGAACTGGCCGCCACCGGCGTGCGCGGCATCTACCTGGCCAATTACCTGCCGTGGGATACGCGGCGCTACAGCGAGCAGGCAGTTGCGAAGTTCGGCGCGCAGGCGGCCGGCTGCCCCGGCACCTTCGACACCTACGACCATGTGGACAACCTCGTCTACATGAGCGTGCATGACGCGATCAAGCGGCGCAAGCTGGGTTACGGCCGGGTGCGCGACCACCTGTGCCGCGAGATCCGCTTTGGCCGCATCAGCCGGGTGGATGCGGTGGCCATCGAGTCCACCTATGCACAAGCGTTCAGCGAGACCGGCGGCCCCGGGCATTTGAAGCAGATGTTCTTCAACTGGCTGGGCATGAATGCACAGGGGTTCGAGTGGCTGATGGACTACCACTTCGGCCTGGCAGCCCCAAGACCCCCCGGCGAGGCTGCTGCCACGAGCGTTGGGCAAGCAGCCTTCCTGGCCAGCTACCAGCGCACCGGGCCGGCCATTGAGATGCAGGACAACTACATCCTGATTGGCAAGGGCCTGGAAGTTTGAGCGCGGGGCTGCGGCCTCACGCCTTCGCCCTGTCCGCTATCTGTCTGTGTGCTATTCAACTCGCGCGACGAGGTCGATAACGTCAGCCACCCGCCCGGCCGCTGCACCCTTGAGCTGCGCAAACTCGCTGCTGAATGGCTCATGCAGGGCCGCATCCACAGCGCCGGCCAGTTCCGCAAACCCCGCCACCCCACGCGCCACGCCAAACTCGCTGAGCGGAAAAACAGGCCGTCCCGGCGAGTTGTCCATGGCCAGCACGCTCTTGCCCGCCACAGCCGCCTCCAGCCCCATGGTCGAGCCGTTGACCACCACCAGGTCGGCCAGCAGAATGTCGCGGTGCGGATGGCGCTGCTGCGGGACGCTCCAGAGCACGCGTGGCTCGGGCGGACCCGGCTCGAAGCGGTGTACCTGGTTGGGGTGGTACCGGATGACCAGCGCGGTGCCGGGGTGCGCCCGCACATAGGCGCGCAGGATGGCTTCTACCTGCAAGGGGAACCAGGCCGGGTCGGACTCGGGCTGGGGCTGGTGTTCGGGCTGGTGTTCGGACTCGGGCCCCAACTGCGGCACAGGGGCTTCCATGTTGCCGGCCCACAAAATGACTTTGAGGCCCTGCCAGCCCAGGGCCGCACGATCCTGCGCTGCCTCGGACGCCCGCAGTGGATCGTCCAGGCTGTCAAAGGCCGGGCTTCCGGTAATGTGGATTCGGTCGGCAGGGACTCCGCCGGCCACAAGGTTGCGTTTGCCGAGTTCGCTCAGTGTCGTCAACGCGTCGGCAAACTGCGTGCGGTCAAGAAACGGATCGCCCACAGGTGAGAACAGGTCCACCATGCAAACGCCCGGAATGCCAAGCTCGGCCGCAGCGGCAAGAGCTGCCTGTTCGCTGCGCGGCGAGTTGGTGGCGACCACCACGTCAGGCGCAAGCTGCCTGAGCAGGCGGCGCATGAAGCCCAGCGGCATGAAAGCCCAACGGCCCTTTTGCGCGTATTCCCGCGCCGCCGTCTCAGCGCCCAGCCGCTGGTGCAGGTCCTCAAAGTTGATGCCCAGGTAGGCGATGGTTTCGGCCTCATCGATCAGCGGGTGCTGCGTGCCGGCCAGCAGGGGTGTGGCGTGGCGCTGCAAGGTCCCGGCGTCATACCAGTGGGCAAAGTCACGGTAACCCAGGGGCTCAAAGCCCTGACGGCGCGCCTCGTGGGCTGCGGTGGTCAGCGCCATCAGGTCAATGTGGATGCCTGGCTCCCGCTCGCGCAGCACGCGTATTACCGGCAGCACCATGGCAATATGCCCGGCGCCGTAGGTGACAAAGAGCACTCGCCTGGGGCGTGCCATGACAGGTGCTGCCCCTAGAAAAAGTCCACGTAGCGCCGGAATTCCGCCGGCGACACATTCATGAGCAGCTCATCGCACTCGGCCCGCTTGACCTGTGCAAATTCAGTGATGAAGGCTGCGCCCAGACCCTTGCACAACGCCTCATCCGCTTCCAGCGCGTTCAGCGCATCGGGCAGGGAGGCAGGCAGCCGCTTGATGCCGCGTGCCGTCAATTCGCTCACGCTCAACTGGTACAGGTTCTCATTGCACGGCTGGCCCGGGTCCAGCTTGCGCGCAATGCCGTCCAGCCCCGCGTAAATGATGGCGGCCGTCAGCAGGTAGGGGTTGGCCGAGGCGCCCGGCACGCGCAGCTCCAGCCGGCCGCCGGGGATGCGGACAAAGGCGGTGCGGTTGTTGTCGCCCCAGGCAATGTTCACCGGCGCCCAGGTTGCGCCTGAGCGCGAGCCGCGCGAGACCAGCCGCTTGTAGGAATTGACACAGGGCGCTGCAATCGCGGTGAGGCCGGGCGCATGCGCCAGCAGCCCGGCGAGGAACTGGTAGGCCAGGGGCGAGAGGCTCATGCCGCCGGGGTCCTTCGCGTCTTCAAACGCGTTGTCGCCGAATTTCTTGCCAGCCGACATGTGCATATGCAGGCCGCTACCCGAGCGCTCGGCAAAGGGCTTGGGCATGAAGGAGCACAGCATGCCGTGCTTCTTGGCAATCGCCTGGGCGGCCATCTTGAAGTAGGTCAGGTTGTCGGCGGTGCGCAGGCCGTCGGCGTAGGTGAAGTTCATCTCGAACTGGCCGTTGGCGTCTTCATGGTCGATCTGGTAGACATCAATGTCGGCGCTGCCCAGGGCGGCACGCAGCTCCATCAAAAAGTCAGCGACCGATGAGAGGTGGCGAAAGTCATAGCAGGGCTTGTCCAGCGACTCGGACTCGGTGGCCACCTGCCAGGCGCCCTCCTCCCCGCGCTTGAGCAGGAAGAACTCGGGCTCCAGGCCGCTGAAGAATTCAAGGCCCGTGACTTCGCGGAACTTCGCGAGTGCCTTTTTGGCGATCACGCGGGAATCGAGCGGGTGCGGCTTGCCGTTGACATGGCCGTCGCAGGTCACGGAGGCGGTGGACGGCATCCACGGCACGGGGCGCACTGCATCGCGGTCGCCAATGGCCATGAACTCCTGGCCGTGCGGGCCCATGCCCATGCCGGCTATGGCAAAACCGGCAAATCCCGCACCCGCGCCAAAGATCATGTCCTTGTGCTTGCCCGGCACCAGCTTGGCCTTGGGGCGGCCGTGGATGTCGACGAATTGCGCAAGGTAGTAGTCGTAGTCCTGGTCGGCCATGTGGAGGTGTCCCCTTTTGTCTTTGTTATTGGATGTTTAGAGCGTGGCCAAGCGCGGGCTGCTTCACGCCGGCTCTGGGAAAAACTCCTGCAGCCACAGCTTGGTCATCAGCAGCGTGCGCAGTTGCTTGGTGTGGTTGTGCAGGCCGCTGCGGTGCTCTTCCAGCATGACCTGCAGCTCATTCTGGTCGAACCGCCCTCCGTCCGGCAGGGCCAGGGTGTCGCGCGCCCATTGATGGAGCGGGCCCTTGATCCACTCGCCAATCGGCAGCGTGGGCATGGTCTTGGGGCGGAAGACGAAGTCATGGTCGAAGTAGCGCTCGGCCGCCTGCTTCAGGAAGTTCTTGCCCACGCCCTGGTAGAACTTGGAGGTGATGGGCAGGCGCGCAAACATCTCGCTCACCCGGTGGTCCAGGAAGGGCGCGCGGCCCTCAATGGACCAGCAGGCGCCCATGCGGTCGCCCTTGACAGAGTTGTTGCCGGGCATGAGCGAGTTCAGCTCATAGGCGGCCACCTGCTCCATCGGCTCCAGGTCGCTGAAGGGCTCCAGGATTTCCAGGAACTTGTCCAGCGCCCCTTCGGTGTGCGGGAAAAAGGCCGGGCTCATCATGCGGCGGCGGTCTTTTTCGGTGCTGTAGCTGATCAGGTCAAAGTAGCTGCGCATCGAGAAGTTGGCGCGCGTCATTTCCGAGAAAAATTGTTCGTTGTGGCGAAAGCCCAGCATCACTTCATCAGGCCCGTCGCCGGTGAACATGACGATCTTGCCCATCTCGTGCGCCTGACGCGACAGCAAAAAGAACAGGAAAAACGAGAAGTCCCCATGCGGCTGCTCCGCATGCTTGACGACGGAGCGCGCAATCTCGGGGATGTTGGCCGGGCGAATATCCAGCGCACTGAGGTTGATGTCCAGGCCCGCCGCCACGCGCTCCGCGTAGGAGAACTCGGAGAAGCCCTTGTCTTCAATGCGCAGGCCAATCGCGTCCAGTTGCGGGCGGTTCCACTGCGGCACCAGGCGGTTGGCAATGACAGATGAGTCCACACCGCCCGAGAGAAACAGGCCGCCGTCCACATCAAAACGCATCTGCAGCTTGATGGCTTCGTCCAGCGCGCGCTCCAGGTCTTCCTGCGTGGCGTCTACGCGCGGGCCTTCCAGCGGCCAGCTCCAGTAACGCACCGGCTCGGAGAACTGGCCTGCGCCATAGCGGATGAAGGTGCCCGGCGGCAGGTGGCGGATGCCCTCAAAGCAGGTTTCGGGTGGCGGGCAGTAGTTGAAGGTGAAGACATTGCCCAGCGCGCGTTCATTGACCTTGCGCTCGAATTTCGGCAAGGCCAGGATGGCTTTCATCTCGCTGGCAAAGGCCACCCCGCCTTCATAGGATGCGTAGAAGCAGGGCTTGATGCCCTGGCGGTCGCGCGCCAGCATGCCGGTCTCGGTGCGCTGGTCCCAGATGAAGAAGGCGAACATGCCGACCAGATCGTCCAGCATCTTCTCGCCCTTTTCGCACCACAGGTGCACCAGCACCTCGGTGTCGCAGCGCGACTTGAACTTGTAGCCCTTGGCCTTGAGCTGCTCGCGCAGTTCAATGAAGTTGAAGATCTCGCCGTTGAACACGACCCAGACCTTGCCGTCGGTGCTGGACATGGGCTGCATGCCGTTCTCCGGGTCCACCACCGCCAGGCGGGCATGGCCCAGCACCGCGCGGCCCAGTTCTTCCACGCCCTGCTCATCGACGCCGCGGTACTTGATGCAGTCGATCATTCCCCACACGTCCTCTTTGGTCACGCTCCTGGCGTTGACCACGCCGGCTATTCCACACATGGCAAATCCTCTTCAAGTCTTCAAATCGATTCGGGCAATCTTGCGGGAGAGCGGCGCGCTCTCCACCAGCGCTTCGTCCGTGGCGTCTTCGTTGAACACCTTGCGGAAGATGCCGACCTGGTAGTCCAGGCTGGCCTTGGTTTCGGTCTCGGTCGGCTCGATCAGCATGGCCGACTTCAGGTCGCCCGGAAAGTACACGCAGCCCGCGCCCACGAGGGTGGGCGGGTGGATGCCGTAGTCAATCAGCCGCTTGGCAAACTGCCGCGCCGAGGTGTTGAGTTTTTCGCCGGACAACAGGGTCTCGTGCTTGCAGAACTGGTCGTAGACCGGCGGCAGCATGGGGGCCAGCTGGTGCTGCAGGTAGTTGGCGTTGAGGACTGCGTTTTCGGACGCTTCACGCAGGCCTTGCGCGCCCATGGTGCGCAGGTAGCCGTAGGCGCGCAACAGCACGCCTACGTGGCCGTGGAAACTTTTCATGCGGCCGACGGCGAAGGGACGGCTTGCATCGGCCTGGCCTGGCTCAGCTTCGCGCTGGTCCGCATCCCGCTGGGCCACCCCGTTCTTGCGCACCGCCACCGGGCTGGGCAGGTAGTCGGCCAGCGCGGCTTTTACGGCCACCGGGCCGGCACCCGGCCCCCCGCCGCCGTGCGGGGTTGAAAAGGTTTTGTGCACGTTGACGTGCACCACATCAAAGCCCATGTCGCCGGGGCGCACGATGCCCATCAGCGCATTCAGGTTGGCGCCGTCGTAGTACAGCAGCGAGCCGTTGGCGTGCACGGCGTCGGCAATCTCCACGATCTGGTCCTCGAACAGGCCCAGGGTGGACGGGTTGGTCAGCATGAAGGCCGCAACCTCGGGCGTGAGCATCTCGCGCAGCGCCACCAGGTCCACCCGGCCCTTGAGGTCTGAGGGGACGATGCGGCAGTCAAACCCCGCCATCGCGGCAGAGGCCGGGTTGGTGCCGTGGGCCGAGTCGGGCACGAGCACGATGGGGCGGCGATTGCCCAGCCTCGCAAAGTGCGCGCGGATCACCAGCAGCCCGGCCAGCTCGCCATGCGCGCCGGCGGCGGGCGCCAGGCAGCAGGCGTCCATGCCGGTGACTTCACAGATCATGGCCTGCAGGCGTTCGTACAGCTCCCAGACGCCGCCCAGGGTGTCGGCGTCCTGCATCGGGTGCGCGTCGATGAAGCCTGGCAATCTGGCCAGCTCGTCGTTGCGCTTGGGGTTGTACTTCATGGTGCAGGAGCCAAGCGGGTACGGGCCGTTGTCCACCCCGTGGGACTCCTGGCTCAGGCGCGTGAAGTGGCGAACCACATCAACCTCGGCCACTTCCGGCAGGCCGATGGCGGTGCGCTGGCGGGCAAAGGCTGGCGGTGCCGGCGTCTTGAGCAGGGTTGACGAGCCCGCGAAAACATCGCTGGCCGCGCCCGCGCGGTGCAGCTCGATGATCGTCTGCGACGCACCTGTTTTTGTCGCAGGTGCGTTGGCCGTGGCGTTCAATGTGGTGGTGTGGTTTGCAGGCATGTCAGGACTCCTGCAGGCAGGCACGCGCCTCGCGCACATAGGCCTCAAGGTCGGCACGGCTCTTGGTCTCAGTCACCGCGACCAGCAAGGCACGGTTGTGGCCGGCCACAGCCTCTTCAACAGGGACGCCGGCAAAGATTCCCCGCTTGCGCAGGCATGCGCAGAACACCGCTGCGTCAATCGGAAGTTCCACCGCAAACTCATTGAAGTGCACGCCGCTGCACAGGGCCTTGACGCCAGGCAAGGCGCACAGCAGCTCGCGCAGCAAGGCGGCATTCGCGGCATTGACCTGGGCGATGCGCATGAAGTTGCTTTCGCCCAGGCAGGCCATGTAGATGGCGGCGCGGATGGCGTTCAGCGCCTGGTTGGAGCAGATGTGGCTGGTGGCACGGTCGCGCGCGACATGCTGCTCGCGGTCTTCCTTGACCAGCGCATAACCCAGCTTGCCGTTCAGGTCATGCACCCTGCCGACCAGGCGGCCCGGCAAGTAGCGCTCCAGCGACTTGGCGCAGGCAATGATGCCCAGGTAAGGCCCACCAGCGCTGAGCGGCAGGCCCAGCGGCTGGCCCTCGCACACCACAATGTCGGCGCCCAGCTTGCCCGGTGCTTCCAGCCAGCCGCACAGCAGCGGGTTGACGCAGACCGCGAGCAAGGTGTTGTTCTGTTTGCACAACTGGGAGATGGCAGCGACGTCTTCAATCACGCCCAGCGCATTGGGCGTTTGCAGCACGGCGCCAGCCACATCACCGGCTGACAAGGCCCGGGCCAGCGCTGCTTCATCCAGCTGGCCGGTCTGCGGGTTGCGGGCGACGCAATCCACCGTCACGCCGCGCGGCACCAGGTAGGTGGCCAGCACTTCGCGGTATTGCGGCCAGAGCGTGCCGGTGACCACCACGCGGCGCTTGCCTGTGGCCGAGCACATCATCCAGCAGGACTCGGCCAGGGCTGTGGCGCCGTCATACACCGAGCAGTTGACCGAGGCCTGGCCCAGCAGCCTGCCTGTGAGGATCTGGAACTCGAACAAGGCCTGCAGCAGGCCCTGGCTCATCTCGGGCTGGTAGGGGGTGTAGGCGGTGAGAAATTCACCGCGCGAGACGATGGCGTCCACCACGGCGGGGATGTAGTGCTCATAAGCGCCACCGCCCAGAAAGCTGGAATGCGTGAGCACCGAGCTGTTCATCGCGGCCATGGCCCGCACATCCCGCATCAGCTCCCACTCGGACAGGGCCGCCGGCAAGTCGAGCTCGCGGCGCAGGCGGACCGAAGCGGGCACGTCGGCAAACAATTGCTCAATGGAATGCAGGCCCATCACCTGCAGCATGGCTTGCACGTCCGAGCCGGTGTGCACGTTGTACCCGACGGGTTTTCGCTCCATCAGAGAGTCATTCTGTCTTTGATTCACGAGAGGGAAAGCGCCTGTGGGCGCGAGGTTAAGGACCGCTTGGCTGCTGCTGCCGATTATAGGCGGGGCACTGGTTTTGACCGGCCCTTCAGCGCCCTGGCCGAGCCGCGCCTGACCTGCGGGCTGCGCAGGGGAGCGAACGGTTCAATTGGCTTTTGAGCCCCCCAGCCGCTTGACGGTCCAGGCCATGATTTTCAGGTCCAGCCACACGCTGGATTCGCGCACGTACTGCAGGTCAAGGGCCAGGCCCTGCTGCACGCTCGCCTGCGAACGCAACAGGGCCTGCGACAGGCCGGTGATGCCGGGCCGCACGCTCAGGCGCAGCGCGCGATCGGCATCGCTGTACAAATCATGCTGGGCCGGCACATTCGGCCTGGGCCCCACCAGGCTCATCTCGCCCTTGAGGACATTGAGCAGTTGGGGCAATTCGTCAATGCTGGTGCGGCGGATGAAGCGCCCCAGCCGCGTGATGCGAGGGTCGTTGTCCGACGTGAAATACGGCCCCACGGCCGCCGCATTGCGCACCATGCTGCGAAATTTGTACATGCCGAACTCACGCCCTTTTCGCCCCACCCGCACCTGCAGGAAAAGCACTGGCGCGCCGTCTTGCAGCAGGATCAGCAGAGCGGTGCCCAGCAGCAAGGGGCTGAGCACCAGCAGCGCTGCCAGTGACAGCACGATGTCCATCCCGCGCTTCACGCCGGCTGACCCATGCGGGAGGCAATGAGCGCGATGACGCCATGGATGCGCTCGCGGTCTGCTTCCATCTGCTGTACATTTCGCCCGGCCAGTTGCTGCTCGGCCTGGCGCAGCGCCTCAACCTGCTCTTCAAAGCTACCGGCACTATCGATGTTGTGAAAGGTGCGCGACAGGATCACCGCGCCCGACTTCAGGCGCAGGTGTTCAGCCAGCACATCCCGCCCCGGCAGCAGGCCCTCGTCCAGCCGGGCGATGCCGCCAAAGCCAAAGCGCAGGCCGTGGCCGCCTGCGGCGGTGGCGACGCGATCCACCAGGCCGCGCGCCAAAGGCTCGAACATGAAGCGGCATCCCAGCGACAGGTGCAAATCGTTCAGGCCCACAAACACTTCTGCAAGGCCGGGCGTGGCGATCCACTCATCAATCGAGGCCAGGGCCTGGGCGGTTTCCAGCAAGGGCACGATGGGCCTGCGCCCCGCGACGATGGCTGAAAACCCGGCCAGCTCCGCAGCTGAAAAAAACATCGGCAGCATGAGCAGGTCGGCTCCGCCCGCGAGCACGGCGTCGACTTCAGCGCGGGTTCCTTCATGCAAGGGGTTCACGCGGACCATGAGTAGCGCCTGTGTCAGCACGTCCTTGATCCTGGCTACATCGGCCAGCTGGTGCGCACTGATGAAGGTATTGCGGCCGGCCTGCCGTTCGGCCTTGCCCATGCGCTCCAGGTCCACAAACAGGCGCATGCCGGGCAGCGCGTCGCAACGCCGGGCAAAGGCGGGGTCGTTGGTGATCTGCAGCAGGTCAAGCATGTGGCGAATTATCGTTTCAGCGCGGCTTTGAGGACCGGGCTGGCGAGGTAGCTGCCTGCCAGCAGCAAGGCAGCGGCAAAGCCCGTTGCAGCAAGAATCAGCACGGGATGCTGGCCCGCGAGCCAGGGCCGCAGGCCAGCACCTGCGGCGCACAACAAGGCTGGCACCGCCATCTCGCGCCAGGGCAGCGCCGGCAGGGCCTGGTCGCGCGCAGCCCACAGCAACAGCACCACTGCCACGCACAAGCCGAGGGTCATGGCCAGCATCATCGCCGGGCCCTGTTGCACACCGAAGGCCGCAAGGGCGGCCAACGCCGCAAGATAGGCCAGCGCGGCCGCAGGCAAACGCCCCAGCGTGGCGAGCACCAGCACCAGCACGGCCATCAGGGCCTGGGGTAACAGCGTCCACGCGCCCAGCGCTGCCCAGTAAGCGACCTCGGCCACCTGCTCCGGGCCCATGCGGCCCCAGCCGAAAAGCAGGCGGGTCAGCGGCACTGCGCCCAGCCACAAGGCCAGTGCGGCAGCGCAGGCCAGCGTCCAGGCCAGCATGAAGGCGGCGCGCAACTGCACAGTGAATTCGCGCCCCGCCGCAAAGGCCCGGGTGAAGGCGGGGAAAGCCAGCGTCGCCACTACCTGGATCGCCAGCTGGTTGGGCAACTCCACCAGCTTCCAGGCATAGCTGAAGGTGGCCAGCGCGCCTTCGCCACTGCCCGAGACCAGGCTGCGCGCCAGCAGCGGAAACGCGGCCGGGGCGGCGGTGGCCAGCAGGGCCCAACACCAGATCTTCCAGTGCGGCAGGCCTTTGATCAGTTCACCGGCTTGATCCGGTTCATGCTGCGCAAGCGGTGCCGGTTGCAGCCGGCGCAGCCGCCAGGCCAGAAAGCTCAGGCGCATCACAAAGGCCAGCAGCAGCCCCGCGCCCAGTGCCAGCACGATGGCGGATGGCTGCGCCATGCCGGCGGCCAGCAGCATGGCGCCAATCACCACGCCGGTGTGGACCACATTCATGCCGTACATGCCGACCACATCGCGCTCATGCTGCAGCCGCGTGTACCAGACCAGGGTGAGCAGCGACAGCGGCACGGCCAATGCCGCCCAGCGCATACCGGCCCGGAGCTGCGGCAGCATGTCGCCGCCTACGCCAGGCGCGAGCACGGTACTCAGGACTTGAGGCCAGAGCAGGACCCACGCGGCCAGCGCTACGCCGACTGCGAGAAAGATGTGGGACGTCCTTCGCTGGCTGGCCGCAAGCGCCTGTGGCGTCTGACGAGCCCACCAGGGCAAGAGCGCGTAAGACAAGGCGCCGCCAGCGAGGATCGTGCTGGCCAGGTCGGGCAGGGTCAGCATCACCACCACCATGTCGGCCACTGCCGTGGTCCCGAAGCTGTATGCCTGGACCGATTCGCGCAGCAGCCCCAGCACACGGCTGAGCAGGAGCAAACCCATGGAGATGACTGCGGCGCGCAAATACATATGGGCGCGATTATCCGGGCGGCGGCCGCCTGCACGGCAGGCGCCCTGAAGGCGCCCCGCGCAAAAACCTAAAATCAGGGCTTGTCGCTTTAAAAGATTGCTTCCCCCATGTCAGACCCGACCACGCCCGCTGTATCTGCAGTAGCCCAGGACGAGAACCAGCTCATTGCCGAGCGGCGCGAAAAGCTCAAGGCCATCCGCGCCAGAGGCATTGCCTTTCCCAACGACTTCAAGCCGGCCGACCATGCGGCGCCGCTGCTGGCCGCGCATGGTGAGAAGGAGCCCCTTGCATTGGAGGCAGAGGCCATACCGGCCCGCATTGCCGGCCGCATGATGCTCAAGCGCGTGATGGGCAAGGCCAGTTTTGCCACCCTGCAGGACAGCACCGGGCGCATTCAGGTTTATGTGACACGTGATGCAGTGGGTGAAGAGGTCTACGCCGACTTCAAGCACTGGGACCTGGGCGACATCGTGGCGGCCGAGGGCAAGGTCTTCAAGACGCGCACTGGCGAGTTGTCGATCCATGCCACCAGCGTGCGCCTGCTGACCAAGAGCCTGCGCCCCATGCCCGACAAGTTCCACGGCATGGCAGACCAGGAGCAGAAGTACCGCCAGCGCTATGTGGACCTGATGATGGACGAGCAGGCCCGCCAGCGCTTTGTGGCGCGCAGCAAGGCAGTCAGCTCCATCCGTGAATTCATGGTGGCACACGACTTTCTGGAAGTCGAAACGCCCATGCTGCACCCCATACCCGGCGGCGCCAACGCCAAGCCGTTCAAGACCCACCACAACGCGCTGGACCAGGAGATGTTCCTGCGCATCGCGCCCGAGCTGTATTTGAAGCGCCTGATCGTGGGCGGCTTCGAGCGCGTGTTCGAGATCAACCGCAGCTACCGCAATGAGGGCATCTCGGTGCGGCACAACCCCGAGTTCACCATGATGGAGTTCTACGCGGCCTACTGGAACTACCGCGACCTGATGAGCTTCACTGAAGCGCTGATCCGCGACGCAGCTCAAAAAGCCACCGGAAGCCTGCAGTTGACTTACGGCGGCAAGCCGGTGGACCTGGCGCCCGCGTTTGAACGGCTGACGATCCGCGAAGCCATCCTCAAGCACACCGACGCGGGCGACGGCGTGGATGACGCCGTATGGCTCACCAACGCGCTGAAAAAGCTGGGCCTCAAGGAGGAAAAGAACAAGCTCGCGGGCCGGTCCTTGCCCAGCCTGCAGGTGCTCTACTTTGAAGAGACGGTGGAAGAAAAACTGTGGCAGCCGACCTTCATCATGGAGCACCCGACCGAAATCTCGCCGCTGGCACGTGCCAACGATGAGCGGCCCGAGGTGACCGAGCGGTTTGAGCTCTACATCACCGGCCGCGAATTCGGCAACGGCTTCTCGGAGCTGAACGACGCCGAAGACCAGGCCGCGCGCTTTCATGCCCAGGTGGCCGCCAAGGACAGCGGCGACGACGAAGCCATGTTCTACGACCACGACTTTGTCCGCGCGCTCGAATACGGCATGCCGCCCACCGGCGGCTGCGGCGTGGGCATTGACCGGCTGATGATGCTGCTCACCGACAGCCCCAGCATCCGCGACGTGATCCTGTTCCCCGCACTGCGCAGGGAAGCTTGAGCGCGGCGGGAAGCTCGAGCGCAGCGGCCGGGCTGCCGCGCCTGCACGCACCCAACAACTTCGATTTTGTGCGTGTGGTGGCCGCCCTGCTGGTGTTGGTGGGGCACCAGTTCCTGCTCACCGGGCTGGTTGAGCCGCGGGTTTATGGGCTCTACAGCCTGGGCGATCTGGGGGTTTGCACCTTCTTTTCGATCAGCGGCTTTCTGATTGCCCAAAGCTGGCATGCCGACCCGGTGCTGCGCCGCTTTGCCGCGCGACGCGCGCTGCGCATCTGGCCCGGCCTGATGGTTCTGGTGCTGCTGACGGGGCTGGTGCTTGGCCCGCTGATCACCCCGCTACCTGTGTCCCGCTATCTGTCGGATCCGCAGTTTTTTGCCTGGATGGGCAACCTGGTGCTGCCCACGCGCTGGGAACTGCCGGTGGACTTTGGCAATGGCCGGCTGGCCCACACCGTGAATGGCTCGCTCTGGACGATCGCGCTGGAGGTGGCCTGCTATGGCGCCTTTGCAGCAGCGAGCATGGCGGCAGTGATGCGAAGCCGCTGGTTCGCGCCGCTTTTCGTGGCGCGTGCCCTGGGCTACTACCTGGGCTGGCTGACGCGGGCCGGGTGGGAGGCGCACCCCTTCCACCGCCATGCGCTCAAGCTGGAGTTTGCAAGCTACTTCGTCGCGGGGGCCTTGTGGTTCCAGCACCGGCGCTTTTTGCTGGCGGGGCGGCTGACGCTGATGTGTGCGGTTGCTGTGCTGGTTTTGCATCTGGGGGCACTGGCCCTGGGCAAACCGCTGCTGGCCCTGTGGCTTGCTGTGCCATTTGCCGTGCTGGCTTTCGGGCTCCACTCGACACCGGTGCTGCGCCGTGCCGGCAGGTTTGGCGACTTGTCGTACGGCCTTTATTTATATGCCTTCACGGTCCAGCAGGTTCTGATCTGGCAATTGGCGGGCAGCTTGCCATTTGGCCTGCTGCTGGCAGCCTGTGTGGCTGTGACAGGGGCGCTGGCCTTCGCGTCCTGGCATCTGGTCGAAAGGCCAGCTCTGCGGCGAAAGCCGGGGCGACCGGCGCTGGCTGCAGCTGAGGCTTGACGTGCCCGGGCACCTCACCACCTGCGCTATCCTTGCTTTCCATCCGACCTCACCATGTGACCCCATGAGCATTGTTCTCAAGCGCATCGCCAAAGAGCCATCCCTGGCTTATTACTATGGCCAAAAGGGTCTGCGTTCCGTACCTGCGCGCAAGCTGCTCTCAGCTGGCGTTGCCACTTGGGTCAACGCCCGTACCGCAACGCCTGCACAGCCAGCACCGGGCTCCGTTGCACAGCGGCTGGTGCAGGACCTGGAGGTCACCGGCTTCGCCGCCATGCCCGACAAGCAGCTGGACGCGGCCACCCTGGCACGCGTGCGCGAGCAGCTCGCCGCTTACCCGCTGTACGACTACTACGGCAGCGGCAAAACCTACAGCCTGGCGCAGGGCATTCCAGCCGATGTGATCAAGATCCGGCATGAGAGCGCAGACCTGTTCAGCTGCAAGCCCCTGATGGACCTGGCCAATGACCCGGACATCCTGGCTGCCGTCGCTGCGCGCCTTGGCGCCAAGCCGACGATTGCATCGGCCGAGGCCTGGTGGACGTTTGGCGAGCACAACCAGAACGCCTCACACGCGTTTGACGACATTTACCACCGCGACGTGGACGACCTGCGCTTCGTCAAGCTGTTCCTCTACCTGACGGACACCGACCTGCACAGCGGGGCCCACCGCTTTGTGCTGGGCTCGCACAACGACGACCGCTTCACCCGCCGCGGCGCCATCAATGATGCTGATGTGGACGGCGCCTATGCGCCCGACAAGCTGCTGACGGTGACCGGCACGGCGGGCACCTCGTTTCTTGAAGAGACTTGGGGCATCCACCGGGCGCTGCTGGCCACGCAGGGTCGACGCCTGATCTTTTCGGTGTTGTATACGCTGGCGGCCACGGTGCCGTTCGGGCCGGGCAAGCCGGCGCTGCCCTTGCCGCCGGGTTATGACAGCTACGTCAATCGCCGGCTGTTTCGCTGAACTTCAGGGAATTAAACCCAGCGCGTGAATGTAGCCGGGTGAGGACATCAAATCGCTCCACGCCAGTGCGGGTGTTGCAGGCAGCAGGGCCAGGCGCCGCGTTTCGCTCGCGTCAAGAGGCTCCCACTGTCCCTTGAGCTGCGCTTCGGCCAGGCCGTCCAGCAATTCATCGACCGCCCTGCCCTCGCCAACCGACTGGTTGCACAGCAGCACCATGTCGCAGCCCGCGCCCAGGGCGGCCAGAGCCGCCTGGGTGTAGCTCACCTGCTGGCCGTCGATCAATCGCGCGCCCGCCATGCTGAGGTCGTCGCTGAATACCGCGCCGCCAAAGCCGAGATCGCCACGCAGGATGCCGTTGATCCATCGCTCGGAAAAACCGGCTGGGCGCGAGTCAACCTTGGGGTAGATCACATGCGCCGGCATGACGCTGGTGAGTGAGGTGTTGAGCCATTCATAGGGAGCGGCATCATCGACGAGGATGGCTTTCAGGCTGCGCGTGTCCACCGGTATGTCGGTGTGCGAGTCCGCCTTGACGAATCCGTGGCCGGGAAAATGCTTGCCACAGTTGGCCATGCCCGCTTGCAGCAGGCCGAGCATGAGGCTCTTGGCCAGCAGGCTCACCACGCGCGCATCGCGCGCAAAGGCCCGGTCGCCGATGACACCGCTTTCACCGAAGTCCAAATCGAGCACCGGGGTGAAGCTGAAGTCGACACCGCAAGCGCGCAGCTCGCCTGCCAGCACATAGCCGCAGGCCGTGGCGGCATTGGTGGCAGCCATGGCGCCCGAGCCGGGCGCGCCCGGCTTGTCCTTCAGCCACAGCTCGCCCAGGGCGCGCATCGGCGGCAGGTGGGTGAAGCCGTTTGCACGGAAGCGCTGCACCCGTCCGCCTTCATGGTCCACGCAGATGAGCAGGTCGCCGCGGACTGATTTGATGTCCTCGCACAGGGCAGCCAGCTGGGCCCGGTCCTGCCAGTTGCGGCCGAACAGGATCATGCCGCCGGTGAGCGGGTGCTTCAGGCGGCGGCGGTCGGTCTTGGTCAGGCGGGTGCCGGCGATGTCGATGATGAGGGGGGCGTGTTGGGTCATGTCACTCTTGACGCTCTTGGCGTTCGGGTTGATCGAGTCAGTCTGTCAGGCCAGCTGTTCCACCACGACGAAGCTGGCGGCGTAGTCGGTCTCGTCGGTCACGCTGACGTGGGCGGTGAGGCGTTTGGCATCGAACCATTCCTTCAGTCCGCCATGCAGCACGATGGCCGGCTTGCCACTGGGCAGCTTGCCGATCTCGCACAGCCGCCATGTCATGGGCATGCGCATGCCCAGGCCAATCGCCTTGCTGAAGGCCTCCTTGGCGGAAAAGCGGGTGGCGAGATAACGTACGCCGCGCTCCGGCCAGCGGGCGTTGCGCGCCTTCCAGGTGGCCAGCTCGGTGTCGCTCAGGATCTTCATGGCAAAGCGCTCGCCGTGGCGGTCCAGGGATGCCTGGATTCGGCGCACATCGCAGATGTCAGTGCCTATGCCGTAGATCATCGCGGGACAGGTTTCAGGACTGCCCTGCTGCAGCGATACAGGAGAGGTAGGACTTGACGGCAGCGTCATAGCCCAGCTCCAGCGCATCGGCAATCAGCGCGTGGCCAATCGACACCTCCTGCACGCCGGGCACGGTGCGCACGAATTCAGCCAGGTTTTCGCGATTGAGGTCGTGACCGGCGTTGATGCCCAGGCCACATGCGCGCGCTGTCTCGGCTGCGTGCACATAGCCGGCCAGCACGGCCTCCTTGTCGGCTGTTCCATAGGCACTGGCATAGCTTTCCGTGTACAGCTCGATGCGGTCGGCGCCGATGGCGCGCACGCTCTCCATCGCCTCGGGCAGCGGGTCCATGAACAGGCTGACCCGCACACCCAGCGACTTGGCCTCGGCAATCAGGGGCGCCAGGCGCGCTGCGTCCTGCGGGAATGCCCAGCCGTGGTCACTCGTGAACTGGCCTTCGGTGTCGGGGACAAATGTGCACTGGTGCGGCCGCAGTTCGCGGACAAAGTCCATCAGGTTGTGAAAGGGGTTGCCCTCGATGTTGAACTCGGCCTGCGGCCAGGCCTTCATCAGCTTGTGCAGCATGTGGACGTCCTCGCTGCGCACATGCCGGGCGTCCGGCCGCGGGTGGACGGTGATGCCGTTGGCACCGGCCTGCAGGCACAGCGTGGCCGCGCGCAGGATGCTGGGCACGCCCAGGTGGCGCGAGTTGCGCACCAGGGCCACCTTGTTGAGATTGACGGACAGGTGAGTCCGGTTGCCCTGTACTGCGGCGGCCTTCGTGGGAGCGGTCTTTTTGTTCATAGGGCTTGCAGATCGATCATCATCTGCCGTGTGCGCAGGGTTGAAACACCACAATGGTAATTCAGCAGCGTACGCAGCTGGGGCTTTAGGCCGGGTAACAGGGAGGCACAGGCCATCAGGGTCTGGGTGAAGGGCGCGCTGTCTTGCAGCGCCTCCTGCAGCTCCAGCCACTGGCTGCCGCTCAGGCTGGCGCGGTCGTCCTGGCCGGCCTGGCGCAGCCCGCCTTCGGGCACCAGGCTGTAACGATCCTTTGGCACCAGCGGCGCCAGCGTCAAGGTCTGAGCGTCGAGCACGGGCAGCACGCCAATCTCGCGCAGCAGCACGAGTTCAAAGGCACGCAAGGCGGGCTGCAGTGCGTCACCGTGTTCGGACGCGAGTATCTGCACCACCTGGGAATAGGCATCGAACAGGGCGGCATGCGGATCGTCGCGCGCCATCATGCGCAGCAACAACTCGTTGAGGTAGTAGCCCGACAACAGCGCGTCCCCCGTGGGCATGACGTTGCCCCCTGCCCATTCGGCGGACTTCAGGGTGCGGATTTCAGCGTCGCCGCCAAAGGCCAGGTGCAGGGGCTGCAACGGCAGCAGGATGGGCCGGAAACTGGAACTCGGCCGCTTGGCGCCCTTGGCCACCAACGCAATGCGCCCGTGGTGGCGGGTGAACACCTCAAGAATCAGGCTCGACTCGCTCCAGTCGTAGCGGTGGAGGACGTACGCCGGTTCTTCCGAGATCCTCTTGCTACTCATACCCAAATGAACGGACCCTTGCCGCGTCGTCGGCCCAGCCGGAACGGACCTTGACCCACAGCTCGATGAACACCTTGGCATCCATCAGCTTTTCAAGCTCCTGCCGGGCCTCGGTACCGATGCGCTTGAGCCGCTCGCCCTTCTCGCCGATCATCATGGCCTTGTGCCCGTCGCGCTCCACCACGATGGTGGCGGCGATCTTGACCAGGCGGCTTTTCTTCTTGCCGATCTCTTCCTCAAACTTGTCGATCACGACCGTCGAGGTGTAGGGGAGTTCATCCCCGGTGAAGCGGAACAGCTTCTCGCGCACGATCTCGCCAGCCAGGAATTTCTCGCTGCGGTCGGTGAGCTCGTCTTCGCCATACCACCAGGGCTGCTCGGGCAAGTATTTCTCGCAGATGGTGCACAGGCGCTCGATGTCCTTGGCGTTCTTGGCAGACATCGGCACAAACTCGGCAAAGGCGTGACGCGCCTGCATGGACTGCAGCCAGGGCGCGATGTCCGCGCGTCGGTGGACCTCGTCCAGCTTGTTGGCCAGCAGGAGCGTGGGCGTGTTGGCGCCCAGCAGCGACAGCACCGTGGCGTCGCCCTGCGTGAACGTGCCGGCCTCGACCACGAAAAGAATCAGATCCACTTCGCCGACCGCACCCAACACCGTTTTGTTGAGGGAGCGGTTCAGGGCGTTGTTGTGGCGCGTCTGGAAGCCCGGCGTATCGACAAACACAAACTGCGTGGTGGCCGTGGTGCGGATGCCCGTGATGCGGTGCCGCGTGGTTTGCGCCTTGCGCGAGGTGATGCTGATCTTCTGGCCCACGAGCGCGTTGAGCAGCGTGGACTTGCCCACGTTGGGCCGGCCCACGATGGCCACCAGGCCGCAATGGCGGCCGGCCTCCTGCTCTGCCGGCGCGGGGGCCAGCGTGCGGCCCGATGCTGGCACGGGCAGGGGCAGCGGATCGGGTATCGACTCGGGCAGGGGCTCGGGTAGCTCGCCGGTTGGCTCTTGTGCGAGCGGCTCAGCCTGCGCTTGCATTGGCGGCTCGAGGCCACTGGCCTGCGCCGGCAACTGCGCTGCGGCTTTCTGCGCCACAGCAGCGTCGGCTTCATTCAACTTCTTTTTGGGTTTGGTCATTTTTGGTGCGTTTTCAGGTAGGCCAGCATGGCGGTGGCCGCAGCCTGCTCACCAGCGCGGCGCGAGCCGCCAATGCCGCGTTCGGCATGACCCAGTTCAGCAATCTCGCACTCGACGTCGAATGTCTGTTTGTGGGCTGCTCCCAAGGTGGCCACCACTCGGTAGAGCGGCAACTTCATCTTGCGCCCCTGCAGCCATTCCTGCAACTCGGTTTTCGGGTCCTTGGCGGTGGCCTGCATCTGCGGGCTGATCTCGACAGCGCTGAACAGGCGCCGGACCAATGCCTCGGCCGCCAGATAACCCGCATCAAGAAAGACAGCGCCAATGAGGGCTTCCAGCGCATCAGCCAGGATGGAGGGGCGTTTTTGTCCGCCCGAACGGGCCTCGCCCTCGCCCAGTCGCAGCAAGTCGGACAGGCCCAATCCAGCGGCAAGCTGGTGCAGGGTTTCCTGCTTGACGAGGTTGGCGCGCACGCGGGACAGCTCGCCCTCCGGCAGGTCCCGCAGCCGGTCGTAGATCAGCGCTGACACGGCCAGGCTCAGCACGGAGTCGCCGAGGAATTCGAGCCGTTCGTTGTGGTCAGACGAAAAGCTGCGGTGCGTCAGCGCGCGGGCCAGCAGCTTGGGATCGGAGAACTGATGCTGCAGCCGTGCCTGCAGGCCTGACAAGGGGCCACTCACGCTTACTTGGTGCGGCCGGCGTACTTCAGCACGAGGAAAGCAGGCCCTGTCAGGTGAATTTCGCGCGTGTAGGCAAAGCCCACAACGATCTTGTCACCTTCCTTGGTGATCTCGAGGTCCCTGCCGGTGATCGTTTTGATGTTGTCGATATCGGCAGCCTTGTCAAAAATGCTGCGCACTTCAGCCACCGTGTTACCGCTTTGC
Organism: Ramlibacter sp.; assembly: GCA_014376765.1. Classification (GTDB taxonomy): domain Bacteria; phylum Pseudomonadota; class Gammaproteobacteria; order Burkholderiales; family Burkholderiaceae_C; genus JACMQX01. The sequence continues at coordinate 45,977 of JACMQX010000066.1, forward strand.
GCCTTGTTGGCCGCTTTGACGACGGATTGGTATTCAAGCACGGTAGGAAAGACCTGGGCCGCGATGACGCCGGCACAGGCGAGCACCGCACCTACGAATATCAGACCGACGAAAGAAATGCCACGTTGCCTGGAACGCTGGCCGAATTGCTGAAAGGACTTTTGCCCGAGCTTCATACGCTTACCTCTTGCAGGAACCGTCGCCGGCTAGTTAAACGACCCAATGCGCTGGAAACGGCCAAAATTCATCCAGATGAAAAAGGCTTTGCCGACGATGTTCTTTTCCGGCACAAATCCCCAGTAGCGGGAATCGAGCGAATTATCGCGGTTATCACCCATCATGAAATAGTGGCCTTCAGGCACCTTGCACACCACACCCTCAATACTGTAGCGGCAATTCTGCTTGAATTGGAAGTCATCAGCCCCCGGGACAAAAGCAGGCCGGTTGTCATCATTCAGGAGGCGGTAGCGCTTGTCGCTCAGCACCTCCTCAAACTGCTTGAAGTACAAGGTGAGGTCTTCATCAAAGAAGTCCGGCAGGGCCGTTTTTGCAACGGGCTTGCCGTTAAGGGTCAAGGTCTTGTTCAGGTAGGCCACTTCATCGCCGGGCACACCAACCACCCGCTTGATGTAGTCCAGGCTGGGCTTGGGCGGATAGCGGAACACCATGACGTCACCACGCTGGGGCTTGTTGCCCTCGGTGATTTTGGTGTTGAGCACCGGCAGGCGCAGACCATAGTGGAATTTGTTGACCAGGATCAGGTCGCCAATCAGCAGCGTCGGGATCATTGAGCCAGAGGGAATCTTGAACGGCTCGAACAGGAAAGACCGCAGCACAAACACGGCCAGGATCACGGGGAAGAGCCCGGCCGTCCAGTCCAGCCACCACGGCTGCATCATGAGCCGGTGCTTGGCCTGCGCAATATCACCATCAACCTGGCTGATACCGACCTTGGCCAGTTCGGCGCGGCGGCGGATGCTTTCTTCTTCCAGCACCGCAGCGGTGCGGCGCCGGCGTGGCAGGAAGTAGAAAGTCTCTGCCAGCCAGTAGAGTCCCGTCACGACGGTGGCCAGGAACAGCAGCAACGCGAAGTTGCCATCCACGAATCCAAAATACCAGGCGCCGGCATAACCGACAAAGGAGGCAAGGATCAGTGCTGTCAACGACTGCATCATTCTTCCACCTGCAAAATCGCCAGGAAAGCTTCCTGCGGCACTTCAACCGAGCCGATCTGTTTCATGCGTTTCTTGCCTGCCTTTTGTTTTTCGAGGAGCTTGCGTTTTCGGGAAATATCGCCGC